>JALXDW010000074.1:0-4407 GCA_027070385.1 Chromatiales bacterium | reverse complement strand
GTGTACGAAAAAAACCGATACTGCAAAACAGGAAACCACGCTGATCAAACGGCTTGTGCTGGCGTGCATCCTGAAAAATCAGAAAACCGAAAAAGGCCAACATCACGGGAAATAAGTAGGCCCAATAGCCAAAAAGCGTTAGAAAGATATCAGCAAACCAGGCTCCGGTTGGACCACCAAGATTTGAGATAGCGCCATCAATCACCCCACTGCGAGACCAACCGGGATCCGCCGGATGGTAACTCACCAGTGCTAGTACCATATAAATGGCCACAAAACTGAATACAAATAAAGCGGACTCGCGCAGCGCGCGTTGGATATGGTCGCTTAATGGCGTGCTAGCCTGACTTTTATCTAAAGCCTTCGCCTGACGACGACCACCTTTTTGACTTTTGGCTGCCTGCATTCGGATGGAACTTTGTAATTGGCTCATTGTTCATCTTCTTTATTAATACCTTATTGTAAGATACTAAATTATTTGGATTTTTTCAAGGTATCCCCAATTAAATTATTGACTGCTTTTAAGTGCCGGATGCATAATTTTACCGGCTTTTACATTAATGGCAGCCTCTATCTGGCTATTTTTCGACCAACTATCAGCTGCCAGCTCAGCAATATCATGCACATAGGGTAAAATGGCCGCAGAAAGTGCCTGTGTGGCGGTTCGTGGCACCGCACCGGGAATATTCGTGACTGCAAAATGCAGGACTTTTTCATGGAAATACACCGGTGCTTCATAACTTGTAGGGTGAATGGTTTCAATGCAGCCACCCTGATCGACCGAAATATCCATCACGACGCTATTTGGCTTCATTTGCTCAACGAGCGCAGTACTAACCAAATGCGGTGCTTTGGCGCCGGGAATCAACACGGCCCCCACCAGCAAATCCGCCTGCTTAACAGCCGCTTCAATGCTTTCCTCATTTGAAATAACACCACATATATTTTTGGCCGATTGTTCAAGCTGTGTAAGACGCACCTGATTAATATCCAGTACGGTCACTTGCGCACCCAGAGCCGCTGATGTTTTCGCTGCATGTGCCCCCGCAATACCGGCCCCCAGCACAACAACATGGCCACAATCAATTCCAGCAGCCGTTTCCAGATCCAGGCCACCGAATAAAATACCCTGGCCACCACGATACTGATACTGCAATGTCGCCCCCATTTGAGCAGTCACACGCCCTGCAATGGCACTCATCGGTGCAAGTAATGGCAAGCTCTGTTGCCCGGTTTCAGAGCTGGTTTCGACGACTGTTTCAAATGCAATCGCTGTCAATCCAACCTCACACAGTTTTAGCAGTAACGCTTCATTGGCCGCCAGATGTAAAAAACAAAATAAAATATGGTCTTTACGCAGCAGTGACCACTCAGACTCAATCGGTTCTTTGACCTTAACGATAAGTTCCGCATTTTGATAAACCATAGCCGCAGTAGGCATTAAGCTGGCACCCGCATGGGAATACTGGTTGTCTGAATAGCCGCTTAGTACACCTGCCCCTAATTCAATAATGACCTCATGCCCCGCCTCGGTTAAATTTTTGACTGCATCCGGGGTGAGCCCGACCCGCCCTTCCTGTGGTTTTACTTCTTTGGGAATTCCAATACGCATTATCGCTTTACCATGTTGTTTGCTTTTTAGTAACATAACAGAAATTAAATTCAAAATTTACTCTAAAAGATGCGCATTTCAATCTGAATTTATCTGTGGAACTCTACCCCTGTGATTGGGTCTTAGATGCGCTTTAGATTAATTAACTTTTTCACCTCACCACGCCGTTAAGGGAGTTATCAATGAGTGAAACCAAACACTGTCGTTTATTAATTTTAGGTTCTGGCCCCGCCGGGTATACCGCTGCTGTTTACGCTGCACGTGCCAACCTTGAACCCGTTATGATTACCGGTATGGAACAAGGTGGTCAGTTAATGACAACCACCGAAGTGGATAACTGGCCCGGTGATGTTGAAGGCTTGCAAGGCCCGGCATTAATGGAACGTATGAAACAACATGCCGAGCGTTTTAATACCGAAATTATTTTTGACACCATTAATAAAGCCGATTTAAGCAAACGGCCTTTTACTTTGACGGGGGACAGTGGCGTCTATACCTGTGATGCATTGATTATTGCTACCGGTGCATCGGCAATGTATTTAGGTCTGGAATCAGAAGAAGCCTTCAAAGGTCGAGGAGTATCCGGTTGTGCGACCTGTGATGGTTTTTTCTATCGTGGTAAGGATGTTGCTGTCATTGGTGGTGGTAACACCGCGGTTGAAGAAGCACTCTACTTGTCCAATATTGCATCACATGTAACGGTTGTACACCGACGAGACAGCTTTCGCTGTGAAAAAATTCTTGCAAAACAAATCATGGAAAAAGCAAAGAATGGTAACATCAGCATTGAATGGAACAGTACCCTCGATGAAGTACTCGGCGATGATAGTGGTGTCACCGGAATGCGTATCAAGCACAATGATGGCTCAACCAAGGAAATTGAGCTGATGGGTATTTTCATTGCGATTGGTCACAAACCCAATACCGGTATTTTTGAAGGCCAGCTGGAAATGGAGCACGGCTACCTTAAAGTACAAAATGGGTCACAGGCCAATGCCACCCAAACCAGTATTGAAGGTGTTTATGCTGCAGGCGATGTTGCTGACCAAATTTATAAACAAGCCATTACATCAGCCGGTCGGGGTTGCATGGCAGCATTGGATGCTGAACGCTATCTTGATAACTTGTAAATTATCTAAATAGTCACGAAGACCACGAAGTACCCTTTGTGTTCTTCGTGGTCGATAATAATCTTTCAATTAATCATGGCAATCAATATTTCCATCATCGGTGCAATCAATGAAGTCACCGCCAACGAATGGAATAAACTGGTTGATAACGACAATCCCTTTGCCCGTTTTGAATTCCTCAATGCCTTGGAGCAACACGATTGTGTTGGTCAAACCTATGGTTGGTTACCGCAGCACATTATTGTAAAAGAAAATGATACATTGATCGGTGCAAGCCCGATGTATTTAAAAAATAATTCCTATGGAGAGTTTGTCTTTGACTGGGCCTGGGCTGATGCCTACCATCGTTCAGGGCTTGAATATTATCCAAAACTGGTCACCTCCATTCCCTATACCCCGGCAACCGGACAGCGCTTTCTGATAAAAGATCATGCACGCTATAACGAAATAAGCCGGTTAATGATTAACGCTGGTTTACAACATGCAAAATCACTGGGTGTGTCTTCGATGCACTGGCTATTCACTAATGAGCCGGATACTCAGCAGTTAAAACAGAAAAACATGATGTTGCGGCTTGGTTGTCAGTTTCACTGGCAAAATAACAACTACACCAGTTTTGAACACTACCTGTCTTTCTTCAACTCAAAAAACCGTAAGAAGATAAAACGTGAACGAAAACAGCTGCAACAACAAAACATCGAAATTGAAATAAAAACGGGGCACGAAATGGATGGGGATTTATGGCGCATCTACCACGATTTTTATTCATCCACATTCGATAAAAAATCAGGCATGGCAACTTTAAACCTGAATTTTTTTAAATCCATTGGCTCCAGCCTGGCGGATAATGTGCTTATCTTATTTGCAAAACATAATGACAAATATGTTGCGAGTGCCTTTTGTATGCGCGGTGACAAAACATTGTATGGTCGACATTGGGGCTGCAACAGCCATTTTAATAATCTACATTTTGAACTTTGTTATTACCAGGGGCTGGAATACTGCATCGAGCATGGTTTAACTCGCTTTGAACCCGGAGCACAGGGTGAACATAAGATTTACCGGGGATTTTTACCCACAAAAACCTGGTCGGCTCATTGGATTGCACATCCGGAGTTTAATACAATCATCCGTAAACATGTGCAACATGAACAAGAAGGTATGCAATATTATATACAGGATATGCAAAGCCACTCACCTTTTAAACAAGAGCAAAGGGCAAACTAATGACAGCCCCCTATTTACTTTCAGACGAACAGCTTGATGTCTTCCCGGACGTTGAACTGGCACTGACAGATCCTGATGGCTTACTCGCTGTGGGTGGCGACCTTTCAACAAAACGTTTACTGGCGGCCTATGCGAAAGGCATTTTCCCCTGGTACAGTGATGATCAACCCATTATGTGGTGGTCACCTGATCCACGTTCCATTTTAAAACTTGATGACTTTAAAATATCAAGAAGCCTGAATAAAACCCTGAAAAAAAATATTTTTCACGTCACCATGGATACGGCTTTTAATGATGTAATCCGCGCCTGTGCCAAAACCCGCAAGGATGGTTTTGGTACCTGGATAACAGCAGAAATGCTTGATGCCTATTGCGAACTGCATCGACTCGGTTATGCCCATTCGGTTGAATGCTGGTTTGAACAAAAGCTGGTAGGCG
>JALXDW010000073.1 GCA_027070385.1 Chromatiales bacterium | reverse complement strand
CGTTACCAACCTTGTATGAGGAATCAATGACCGCAATAACCTCTAAATCATTACATAATCTACGTGATCTTGTTCAACATAACTGTCATATATCCGATGCAAACCATGCGGGTAATTACACCTTATGTATTTACCTTCTTAAAATGCGGGAATATTACCGTTGGGAACGACAACAAGCTCAATCTAAAACATTATCCCGTGATGATGTTGGGCAATGGCTACGCGAACGTGAAAAATTATGGGATGAAGTCGAATCAAGTTCATATCAACCCATTAAATTTAATCAGCAAAATTTTGATCCTTTTGACGCCACTTCCATTAATGCCCAGATTAATCAACAAGGGCTCGTTTACAGTGCAGGCTTAGGCTCAAAATTAACACCACATTTTTTCCTGGCAAAACTTGAATCAAAGCAAGTGCAGGATAATTACACCGTATTTATATCATCAACAGAGTATGCAAGAGATTTAACATCCCCCCCCGCAATGACACTGGGAAGTAATATTTTTATTCGTAAAGAATCCATCAAACGAATGATCTGGGAACGTTACGATCAATGGTTATGGAATAAACCCGATAACGCCATGAAACGAGCCATCGAGTATTATAATTTTAACGATATTGATACGGCACTCCAGGAAATGACCGAGAATGAAATGCACAACATTCTGCTACATGAAATAGGTGAAATACAGGCCGGGCAGCTTTTAGGCGAACAATGGGAACAACTTATTTCAGACTTGCCACAAACTCAAGCCGAACTTATGCTCAGGGCTGTCCGGGATCACCTCGCTGATAGCATCTCAACCCTGCCCTCATTACTCCAGAATATGCACAAAGCATCCATTCATTTTTATTTTGCCAACTTAACCAATATGCGAAAATATCTTTATCCCGGTTTACTCACTGCATATGATAAATGGCAAGAAACAGGGAATGAAACCGCACTCCAGAATACATTGCTCAGCGCACAAAAACATTGGCCCACATTAGCGGAAAAAATACTGGACATATATCAGAAAAATAATCAGCCACAAAAACAGATAGAAACATTGATTGAGAGCAGTCGTTTATAAGATAATAGTCTTTTAAACATATTACACATCAAGTTGTACGCCATGCCTCAAACAAAATTAAAAACTATCAAAGAAATTAAACCCGATACTTTTATCTTTACCCAGGACAATGCTTTAACAGCAGAGCAATGCAAACATATGATTCAACAATTTGAGTCACACCAGCAAGATCAGTATCCTGGCCGTATTGGACAAATGGCAACCCAGGATAGTAGTATCAAAAAATCAACGGATATGGTCGTCAGCGGCAAGCCACATTTTAAAGATATCGACAGTGCATTATTTAATTCCATAAAAACAGCCTTAATGGAATTCCGTGAAGCCTACCCTTTTTTTAAAGGCCCGTTTAAAGATATGGGTTATGCAATACAACGCACTCAACCTGGTGAACATTATCACTGGCATATTGATGGAGGCAGTCATGAATTCAGTCAACGTCAACTTGTTGCCGTCTGGTATTTGAATGATGTCGCTGGCCCGGGTGGAGAGACCGAATTTTTATTCCAAGGCATTAAAGTGACACCACAACAAGGTAAACTGGTTTTGTTTCCACCTTTCTGGACCCATGAACATAGAGGCGTAACATTGGAAAAAGGTGTAAAATATATTGCAACCACATGGATTGTGTTCCGCTAATTTATTTTACTGTCTCAGAAGCTGATTGCTCCAATTTACGATATAATGTGCGCTCACTCACACCAAGAATTTTAGCCAGCTCCACTCGGCTGTCTATTCGCTGACTTGCCCAATTCAGGTAACGTTTTTCCAACTCTTTCAAACTGACTAAATCAGAAAAACAATTCTGATTTGAACCCACTGCTTCAGTTCTGCATTCTACGGGTAAATGATGAACCTCAATAACATCACCATCAGCCATTAATGCTGAACGCTGCACAATATTAGCGAGTTCGCGAATGTTACCTGGAAAATCATACTCGGCCAACTGCTCTAAAGCAGCTGCCGACATGTGCAAACTGTATTCAGGATAATAGCGTTTTAAAAAAGATTCCACCAATAATGGAATGTCCTCGCGCCGCTCTTTCAAAGAAGGAAGGTGTAAAGGAAATGTACTTATTCTGTAATACAAATCTTCACGAAACTCACCTTGCTGTAACATCTGACGTAAATTGCGGTGTGATGCAGATACAAGCCTGAAATCAGCCTTCAACGGTTTGACACTACCAACTCGTCGATACATTCCTGTTTCTAGCAGACGCAACAATTTTATTTGCAAATTTAATGGTATGTCACCTGTTTCATCCAAAAACAAGGTGCCACCACTGGCCGCTTCAACCAAACCAATCTTCCTGCTATTTGCACCAGTAAATGCCCCTTTCTCATGCCCAAACAACTCACTTTCAAATAATGACTCGGTTAAACCGGAACAATCGACTGCAACAAAGGGACCTTTGGAA
>JALXDW010000072.1 GCA_027070385.1 Chromatiales bacterium | reverse complement strand
AAAATTTTTCTCTGCCGGTTCATCAAACTCACAATAATCATTCGAATAATCACGGCAAAGTTGTGGCCGGGTTTCATAAATACCACACTGGCCATTCTTACCCAGAAACTGGCATTCATTATTAACTAATAAAAACCATTCACCATCGTCTTTGTATATCTGAATATTTTTATGTGCCATTTGCCACAGTAAATGGTCAAAATCATCTTTGGTTCTTGGTGTATCAATTTGCTGGGTTGTATAAACACAACAGCGGGTACCGGTACAAAAACTACACTTGTTATCGGTGGTTATTTTAACTTTAATCTTCGATTCATTACTCATAACTGTTTTATTCAACCTGCTCCTGCTTTATATTAAAGGATATGAATCTGAAACAAATTCGCCAGCGTATCAGCCATAACCCGGAAATAGCTCAAACCTTTGTACGCCTTGGGATATGGCTGTTTGGAAGTCTCTATATTGGGTTGGGAATTTATTACGGGTATTTTAGCGCACCACCGATTGATTTCATTATTTTTTTAGGTGGCTTTCTTCTTATCACCGTTTTCAATGCCATAAGTATTATTTTTTATCCTGATATGCCACTGCGACGTTATCTTATGGTACCGATTGATCTTGGTTCCGTCACCTATTCCATGATCTTGACCGGCTCCAGTGCCTTTGGTGCTTTTTATTTGCTCTACCCGTGGATATTTATTGGTTACGGTATACGTTATGGTCGGGGCCCATTATTAGCCGCTGTTATTGCCGGCTTTATTGGCTATCAATGGCTGCTGATATCCAAAGGTTACTGGCTTTATGACACTTCGACTTCACTCGTATATACCTTCTTCCTGTTGATTATGCCATTGTACCTTAACCGTATGCTTAAAAACTTGCAGGAAGCACGAGATATGGCCGATACAGCCAATAAAGCTAAAAGTGAATTCCTCGCAACCATGAGCCATGAAATACGTACACCGATGAGTGGCATCATTGGTATGACGCATTTACTCCATAACACGGAACTCAATGAACAGCAAAAAGACTATATCAATGCACTGGATGAATCAGCAACCGCTTTACACTCCTTGATTAATGATATTCTGGATCTCTCCAAAATTGAGGCCGGAAAATTTGTACTCGACAATCAGCCTTTTAATCTGCCAAAGCTCATTAATAGTGTCAGCAATATGTTTTCACCTATTACTCGCAGTAAAAATCTTACTCTGAATACATACTATGATAAAGAACTGCCTACAACATTTACCGGTGATGCAAATCGCTTACGACAAATCCTGTTGAATCTTATCAGTAATGCCGTCAAGTTTACCCATGAGGGAGGCATAACGCTTAATGTGGCCTGTATTAATAAAGATGAATTAATTTGCCGTGTTCGTATTGAGGTGATTGATACAGGAATCGGGATAAAACCACAACATTTACAACATATCTTTGACCCGTTTTATCAATGTAAAAACAACCTGAAAGAAACAGGCACCGGACTTGGTACCACGATTGTCCAAAACCTTGTTTCACTGATGAAGGGTAAAATCGGAGTTCATAGTGTTCTGAATGAAGGTTCAACATTCTGGGTTGAAATTCCGTGGTATTACCAGCCGGATAACATGGAAAACGCCACAGAAAACAACCAGGCATCCCAGCAACACATACCTCATACCCGGCTGCGTATTCTTGTTGCCGAAGACAGCCTTATCAATGCAAAAGTAATCAGTGCCTTTTTAAAAGAAGCCGGGCATAACGTTACTCATGTTGAAAATGGTGCACTTGCATTGGAGCAGTTAAAAACCAGCCCCTATGATCTGGTTATTATGGATATGCGGATGCCTGAGCTCGATGGCCTGCAAGCAACCAGACAATGGCGGCAACATGAAGCGAATCGCCCACATATTCCGATTATTGCACTCACCGCCAACGCAACACCTGACGATCAAAAAGCCTGTCTGGATGCCGGTATGAATGCGTTCCTGACCAAACCGGTTGATAAACAAAAGCTTTATGATGTTATCTCAAAACTTGTAAACCCCATCAACCAAAAGCCGGACTAGAACTCCGATAAAAGCATCTGACGTTGTTTTGCTTTTTTCAGAATAAAACACCGCCGGGTATTATTAGCCTGCCCCCACTCTATGATTTCATCAACATGACGAAAACACCCCATGCAGATATCATTCTCATTCAAACAACAGTTTCGAATACAGGGCGATTCAATCGAATTATTTATTATGATGTTTTGTTTTTTGCCCATACAAATATATTCTCTGTGGTATTATTCAAGCATATTCAATGCGGCCACTTTATATTATGAAACAAATATTAAGAAAAATCTTTGCCCCTGTCCTGAACATTTTTGAAAGCGGTAACGAACCTTATGCGATTAAACCACTTAGTCGAAAAATTCTAATCGTTATCAGCATCTTATTCAGCGGGCTTGCCGGTGTGGTTTTTTATTTAATACCGGAAAAAGCCGATACAGGATATTTTCTGCCGGTTGTTATTTTCGGTGGCATTGCACTGCTTGGTTTTATTATTGGTTTTTTAGGTAGCGATCGTGCTGTGGCCAAAATCTGGGGGAATCGTTCTTGATAAAACACCGGCTTTTAGATTTCTAGCCAGAAGGTAACAGGCCCATCATTCACCAGGCTGACTTGCATATCAGCACCAAACTGACCACTTGCATTACAAGTATGTTGTTGCGTTGCATACCCGACTACCTGATTAAATAATTGCTCACCCAATGCAGGTGGTGCACCACGACTAAATCCAGGTCTGTTGCCTTTTTGGGTATCCGCAACCAGCGTAAATTGTGGCACCCACAGTACACCGCCCTTGATATCTTTTACCGACAAATTCATTTTATCCTGCTCATCAGCAAATACACGGTAATTTAAGACTCGTTCAACCAGACGTTTTGCCTTTGCGTTGTCGTCCTTTTTTTCGACACCCACCAGTACCAGCAAACCCGGCTTAATTTCAGCAATGATCTTTTTGTCCACAGCCACACTGGCCTGTGTGACCCGTTGCAATAACGCTATCATTTTATTTTACTTATCATTTTATCCGTGGCTTTAACCAACGCATCAATAATTCCTGGCTCCATTGCTGAATGACCCGCATCAGGAATAATATCCAGCTCCGATGAATCCCAGGCCTGATATAAATCCCATGCAGACTGCATCGGACAAACCACGTCATAACGCCCTTGCACAATAATGGCCGGGATATTGTTTAACTTCGCCATATTATTCAGGATTTGGTTCGGCTCTAAAAAACTGTTATTTATAAAGTAATGACACTCTATTCGCGCCAGACTGACAGCAGTATGTAAATGACCAAAACTGTTCACAACCTCCTTACTGGGTTTAAGTGTGGAAGTACGCCCTTCCCATATAGCCCAGGCTTTAGCTGCCTTGGTTCTGATTAACTCATCTTCACTGGTTAGACGCTTGTAATAGGCTGCCACCATATTACCTCGTTCATTGTCCGGAATAGGGCGACAATAGTCCTCCCATGCATCGGGAAATAAATGCCGTGTTCCCGTTTGATAAAACCAGTCTATTTCTTGTGGCCGGCACAAAAATATACCGCGCAATATCATCGCCAATACTCTTTCCGGGTGGGTTTGAGCATACACCAATGCCAAGGTCGAACCCCACGAACCACCAAACAAAAGCCACTTGTCGATTTGAAGTTGCGCACGTATGACTTCCATATCTGCCACCAAATGCTGCGTGGTATTATTTTCCAGGCTGGCATATGGCGTTGACTGCCCGGCACCCCGTTGATCGAATAAAATAATACGGTATTTTTCAGGGTTAAAAAAACGTCGATGACATTCAGTACAACCTGCACCGGGGCCACCATGAATAAACACCACCGGGATCCCCTCTACCGAGCCGGACTCCTCGACATACAGTTCATGCACATCATCTACTTTAATACGATGCGTCTGATAAGGCTGGATTTTCGGGTAGAAAACACGCATTGCTAATCAGTCACTACTTTAGCACTGAAATTTTTAATACTGACAATACCAATCAATAATAACCCCAGCAAAACAGCCACAGGGCCAATACCGGTCTCAAGCAGGGTATTGGCCCATGCCATATCGAACATGGTTCGCAGATACAACATTCCGGAATGCATCACCGCCCCAATAATAAACAACCAGCTGATCAACTGCTTTAACCACACGGCCGCACTGATAAAACAGAGCGTTAAACCGGCAACAATATTCAGCACCGACTCCAGATTACCGTGTGCATGCGGCCCACCTTTTATGGCGTCAATTTCTGCTTCGGTATTATTGAGTTTGTTAATCCCTAAAATACCGGCCGTATTGGCCTTGGCTATTTGCATCGCCGTAAGCGGTTCTAACTCTTCCTCAAAGCCATTGCCTTTAAGTGCTTGCAAACGTCCCACACTGGCCTGTTTTTCCTGTGCTGCTTTGCCAAAATCTTCATATTTATCCACCATTACAATCCCGAGCGAGGCTGTAAAAACCAGATATATAAATCCAAATGCAATATTCTTTTGTCCAATCACGGTGCTTCTCCTCTGATTTCTTCGACATTCTTTTATGTTGTTATCATTCAGCTATTAAACATACTCCAGCCCGCCATAGGGCGCAACTCCATCCCCGTAGAACATTTTGTCTCATTTCCAGGCTTAAAGGTGCATTTACTATTCGCAGCTTTCCACCAAATAATGATATTATATATAAGGTATCACTGAAATTATGGCACACTAACATTAAGACGATGACGATGAAGTACAAAACCGACGACCTACGAATTACCGGGCTCCAGGAAGTAATTCCACCACAGCAATTACTGAGCGATGTAAAAGTCAGTGATATGGGTCGCAAAACTATTTTTGATACCCGTAATGCCATTCACAATATCCTTATCGGTAAAGATGATCGCCTATTGGTGATTGTCGGCCCCTGTTCTGTACACGACCCCGAAGCGGCACTGGAATACGCCAAACACTTAAAGCAGATACGTGATGAACTCAACAAAGATCTGCTGATTGTTATGCGGGTTTATTTTGAAAAGCCCCGTACGACCGTTGGCTGGAAAGGTTTAATCAACGATCCTAATCTGGACGACAGTTATGAAATTAACAAAGGCCTCCACCTGGCAAGACAACTACTTGCCAATATTAATGACATGGGAGTGCCGGCAGGCACTGAATTCCTGGATCTGATTACCCCGCAATACCTTGCAGACTTAATCAGCTGGGGCGCCATTGGTGCCCGCACGACTGAAAGCCAGGTACACCGCGAACTCGCTTCCGGGTTATCCTGCCCGGTCGGATTTAAAAATGGCACCGATGGTACTTTAAAAATTGCCGTCGACGCACTGACCTCGGCCAGTCAACCACACAGTTTTCTATCATTAACCAAACAAGGCCATTCCGCTATTTTTACCACAACCGGTAACGATGATGTGCATATTATTTTACGCGGAGGCAAACAACCTAACTACGATGCTGACAGTGTTAATGCAGCTGCCAAACAGCTGGCTGCCGCAAGCCTCCCGGAAAGATTAATGATTGATGCCAGTCATGCCAATAGCGAAAAACAATTTAAGCGCCAGCTTGATGTCAGTAAAAACATTGCAGAACAAATTGCAGCAGGTGACGAACGTATCATGGGTGTCATGCTGGAAAGCCATCTGGTCGAAGGTCGCCAGGATGTAAAAAGTGACAGTGAACTTGTTTATGGCCAAAGCATTACCGACGCCTGTATTAGTTGGGAAGATACCGTACCGGTATTAAAACAACTGAGTGATGCAGTGCAACAACGTCGTAATAAAAAATAATCCGTCCCACTCATTGCATACTGCTGGATTTTTATAGCTTGAATAAAAAACAGTATTGACAAGGAACAGGCATGAAATGTCCTAACTGTAATGATCACCCCCTACAAGCCATGATGACCAAACAAGGCGTTGAAATTGATTACTGCGATCAATGCAAAGGGATTTGGCTCGACAAAGGTGAAATATTTCATTTTGTAAAACATCCCAAAAAAGTTTCCAAAAAACTGGATATCGCCATTGCCAAGGCACAACCAGGTTACAAAATCTCACCACGTAGCAATAAACCCATGCAACAAATCCAGTATGATAACAGCATCAGTCTGGATTACTGCCCATCATCCGGTGGCCTATGGTTTGACGATCACGAATTAAAAGCACTTATTCATCATGAAAAAAATATAAAGCTCTCTCTGGAAAACGAACAGAATATTCATAACGCTTATAGCGAACCGGCTGTACAACGCCGCAAAAACCAAACAAGCTACCATCACTCCGACCGACAACGTCATCGTGCCCTGCGTTCCGGTCTGCTCAAATTACCTAATTTATTCCTGCGTTCAAGTTTAACCTTAATTGGTCTGTATACCATTCTAGGACTGGTATTAATTACTGCTGTTGAATTTGCCGGTGTGAATCCTGACATTGCTCTAATGATAGGAATTGCTATTGTATTACTGCAATTTCTTATCAGCCCTTTTATTATGGATATCTCCTTACGCTGGATGTATCACATGCAATGGCAGGAGCCCAAAGACTTGCCAGCACACTTAAATCATTTTATCGACAAAATCAGCCAGCAATATAAAATAAAATATCCTCGCATTGGCATCATCGACGATGGTGCGCCCCAGGCGTTTACTTACGGCCATACTCCCGGTAATGCACGCATCGTTATTTCACGCGGTATTTTAGAGTTACTCGATCCAGATGAAGTCGAAGCCGTGGTGGCCCATGAAATGGGACATGCCATTCACTGGGATATGTTTTTAATGACGGTGGTGCAGCTGGTTCCATTACTACTTTATTATTTGTATCGCAGTATGATATCCGGCAGAAGTTCAAACAATAAATCAGCTGGTGCACAAATGGCCGTTGCAGCCGGTGCTTATATACTTTATATAATCAGCGAATACATTGTTTTATGGTTTTCACGTACCCGTGAATACCATGCCGATCGATTTGCCGGTGATGTCACACATAACCCTTCCAATCTCGCCAGTGCACTAGTAAAAATTGCTTACGGACTTGCTGGCCAGGAAAAACAAAAACCGTCTAACGACAAAGATGACACATCACAACGCAATCATAATCTCGAGGCAATCAGCGCGCTGGGGATATTTGATTCAAAATCGGCCAATGCTTTTGCTATTTCCAGTTACTCTGACGAAGCGCAACGTAAACATAAAGTAAACAAAGACCGGGTTATCGATGCGATGCGCTGGGACTTATGGAACCCTTGGGCAAAATGGTATGAGCTTAATTCCACCCACCCACTCATTGCCAAGCGACTGCGGTATTTGTCTGACCAGGCCGCTCACATGGGTAAAACCCCGTATGTCGTGTTTGAAGAAAAACAACCCGAGTCCTACTGGGATGAGTTTGCCATTGATATCCTCATTTATTTACTCCCTGTTATTGCCCTGCTTGCCAGCCCAATTTATACCCTGGTCTTACTGGCCGGTGGCTTTGATATCAATACCAAACTTATGTTGGGTTTGACCTTGCTCCCCTTTGGTTTGGCGTTGTTACTAAAATACCGGTTCAGTTATAAACAAGGTTTTTTCCCAACCATGTCGGTGGCCTCTTTATTGAAGCGGGTTAAAGTTTCAGCTATTCGTCCTGTCCCCTGTAAGGTAGAAGGTATGATTATTGGCCGCGGTGTTCCCGGTTATATTTTTTCTGAAGATTTTGTTCTAAAAGACAGTACCGGTATTATTTTTCTGGATTATCGCCAACCACTTGCTATCTGGGAATGGTTCTTTAGTCTACTCGGAGCCCAACAATACCATGGACAAAGCGTGACAGTTGAAGGCTGGTATCGACGATCACCTGTGCCCTATATAGAAATAAAAACATTACGTTCCAATAACAATAGAACCCGTAGCTGGGTACCTGTTTTATATAAACTCACCGCGCTGACACTATTTGCTGTCGGCTTTATTTTAATTATGATGAGCTAATCGTGCATTCAATAAAGAGAAACCTATGAATATTGTTATACCTGACAGTCAGTTTTTACCTGCTGATGTTGACTTCCCGCCACTGGCTGCCAACAAATTTGGCTGGCAACAATTTCGAGGCCTGGATCGCGAAGAATTAAAAGAACGTTGCTGGCGCAGTCATTGTGTTATTACTTTAAAGACTCCACTGGATGCTGAACTGATTAACAGCATGACAAAACTTGAATTGCTTGTTGTTGCTAATCACGATATTGGCCTTGTCGATACACAAACGGCCAAACAAAATAATATTACTGTTATTCACATTCCAAATCTTGAACCACCCCGATTTGACCTGAATAATCCACAGCAGGCCCAACAACTTTGTGATACCGTGGTAAATCTTATTGACCATTACATGCAACAAAATA
>JALXDW010000071.1 GCA_027070385.1 Chromatiales bacterium | reverse complement strand
ACTAAGCATAGTGTTTGCGCTCTTTACGGCGACCCTTTGGACCCGACTGTTGGACAATGACACCTTCAATGGCCTCAAATTCAATACTGCGCTTTTCATGCATATAGGCTTCGTTAAGTGGCTGCAAATAATATTTATCGTCTTCTTGCACCAGCTGTCGAAAAATATAACCGTTTTCAACCATTGCAAATACATAGGCACCGTGCCGGGCAACCCCCGTCGGATCAATGATAATAATACAATCTTTCTTAAATTCCGGCTCCATACTGTCGTCAATCACCTGCAAGGCGAAAGGCTCGGCACTGCCACAGCCACCGGACATTTGCTCCGCGACATAATCTGATTCTGACATGACTTGTTCCACTTAAATTAATCAAAACGGCTGCTATTATATCAGCTCCATTGTTATTAATAAGGATAAGCAAGCGATTATCCTCTAAAAAATCAAATACAGCACGATAAAATAGATTAAGTATATACTCTAAGCTATTGTTTTTACTGGCTCTTCAAGCTGGAGTTTTCAGAGCTTCTGATACAGGCCTTTTGCCTCGATCAATTCAGCATGACTGCCACTTTCCACAATACGCCCGCTTTCCAGTACAATAATCTTATCGGCATCGACAATCGTTGATAAACGATGTGCGATAACAAGTACCGTATGGCGCTGCGCAACCTCTTGTAAAGCTTTTAAAATAGCCTGCTCGGAATGCGAATCAAGACTTGAAGTCGCTTCATCAAATACCAGTATCCGCGGGTTCTTTAGCACAACGCGCGCTATCGCAACGCGTTGCTTTTCACCACCGGATAATTTCAAACCCCGCTCACCGACAACCGTATCATATCCTTGTGGTAACGATTCAATAAAGTCATGAATATAAGCCGTTTTAGCAGCGGCAATCACATCGTTTTTTGTCGCTGATGGATTAGCATACTGAATGTTATATAAAATAGATTCATTAAATAAAACCGTGTCCTGAGGAACAATACCAATGGCCTGCCGTAAACTTTTCTGAGTTACTTGCTGGGTATTCTGTCCATCAATTAAAATACGCCCCGAACTGACATCATAAAAACGAAACAACAATCGTGATAAGGTTGACTTGCCTGCACCTGATGGCCCGACCACAGCCACTTTTTTACCCGGCGGAATTTCAAAACTCACATCGTGTAGAATTTTTCTTTCAGCCTGATAAGAGAAACTGACCTTGTCAAAAACAACATGGCCTTCTGTTACAACCAGTGGTTTGGCATTATCCACATCCACCACATCACTCTTTTTATCCAACAATTTAAACATTAAATCCATATCGGCTAATGAATACTTTAACTGTCGATAAACAATACCTAAAAATCCTAATGGCATAAATAATTGCAACATCAATGCATTGACCAGAACCAGATCACCTAATGTTAACTGACCGGCTACAACCCCTTGTCCTGCAAAGATCATTATAACGGTTACACCAATCGAGATAATTGCACCCTGTCCAAAATTAAGCAACGACATGGAGGTTTGGCTTTTCACCGCTGCTTCTTCCCATTTCTTCAGAGTTTCATCGTAACGTTTAAGCTCATGTTGTTCATTGGTAAAATATTTTACCGTTTCATAATTTATTAAACTATCTATCGATTGGCTGTTTGCTGCAGAATCCATGGCATTCATTTCATGACGAAAATGCATTCGCCACTCGGTTACCCATAAGGTAAAAGCAATATAAATAACCACCGTTACAAAAATTGCAATCGCAAATTCGATTCTATATTTCGAAAACAGAATAACCGCGACCAGGGTAAATTCAGCAATCGTTGGAATAATATTAAAAATAAGATAATTCAGAATAGTACTGATACTACCGGTACCCCGATCCAGATCCCGACTGATACCGCCGGTCTTGCGTTCCAGATGATAGCTCAAAGACAACTGATGCAAATGCTTCAATACCCTCATAGAGACACGACGCATGGCATGATAGCGAACCCGTGCAAACAGGGCATCGCGCAACTCATTAAACAAATTACCAACAAGACGCAACGCACCGTAAGCAAGTAACAAACCCAGAGGCAAAAACAACAGCTTTTCTTCCAGCTGCACATCCAGTGTATCGACAATGTCTTTTAATACAAAAGGCACCCCTACGGTTGCTAACTTTGCACCCACCAAACTCGCTAACGCCAGCAGTACCCGACCTTTGTATTCCCATACGAAAGGAAACATGCGTTTTAAATTTTGCCGATCTCGACGTTCAGTATGTGGCGTTTCTTCGTAGCGAATAAATTTGCTCATTTGTATAAAATTCTTTATTAAATCAGCATATTATTACACAAAAGGCCGTATCACGGCTAATAAAGAAAGCCCCTACCCGATTGGGTATTACTCCACAAGTGTGGTTGCATTGACTGCAGCAATGTCGATAAGCACGCCACTGTGTAAATCATAATAATAACCTACCAAATCAAGCTCGCCCGAAACCACCCGACTGCTTATCCATGGAT
>JALXDW010000070.1 GCA_027070385.1 Chromatiales bacterium | reverse complement strand
CTATCACCCTGTTTCAGATCTTCACCGGCACAACGTATGTTTTGTTCTGCTTTGTGCCCAGTAGAGATAACAATAAAGTCATCTTCTTTACTGGTATGTTCTTGCATAATGACCGTATCGGTATCATCCGGTACTTTTGCTCCGGTCATAATACGAATACATTCGTTCTCTTTTACTTCTCCGGTATAAGGTTTACCGGCCCAGGATGTTCCCACCAGTTTGAATTTTTTTGTAGCGGTTTCTGGTAAGTCAATGGATTTGACAGCATAGCCATCCATTGCAGAATTTCTGTAACCTGGCACATTAATCGGTGAGGTAATATCTTCAGCCAGAATTGAACCAAAAGAATCCATAATGGCAACATCCAGACAATCTGTTATTGGTGTAATACTTTGCAGCATTTTTTCTCGTGCCTGCTCCAGGGTTAATAATCCTGCAAGTAATGAATTGCTGTCACAACCAGCAGCTGAAACCTGTGCGGATTTTGGGGTTATATTAACCGGGATTTCTTTCATGATTTTATTTCTACTGAGTAATGGTTATAAAAATTAGTTTAAGATTTAAAATTTGCAATATAGTTTAGTATAAACTGAATAATATCATCAGTTTTATTCAGCTGCAGATTTACAAGGGGAGCTGGTAGGGCAAGCCTAACATCACTGATCACAGCAATAACATTGGAATCTCCAGGGTAAATAAAGGGTTGTGCATGGCTGCTACGATTCATTTCGATTTTAGGGTAAGCGGCATGTTTGAAACCTTCAACCAGAATTAAATCCAGTTTATCAGTTTGTAGTGAAGTTAAACACTGATCTAAATCAGGTTCTTTCTCAATGTTATCATTTTCAATAATAAGTGCCTGCCGGGTATTGGAAGCAACCAGTACCTGTTGTGCTCCGGCTTTGCGAAGCCGGTAACTGTCTTTACCGGGAATATCAATGTCAAAATTGTGATGGGCGTGTTTAATCAGCCCGATGCGAATGCCCTTATCTTTAAGCAGGGGGATCAGTTTTTCAAGCAAAGTTGTCTTGCCGGTACCACTATAGGCAACAAAACCAAGCAGGGGAATTGTTTTATTCATTACAGTTAAACTTTTCTATTTGCATTAAATCTTCAGGAGTATTGATATTGTAAAAAGCATCTGGAGACTCTTTAAAATCCACGATAACAGGATTGTGTTGTTCAATCCAGATTTGGGCTTTGCGTTCACCTGTTTTTAAAAAACGCTCAAGAGAACCGAATAAAGATTTATGCAGTAGCATAAATACATTTTGTAAACGCTGGTTACTTTGAGCAACGGCTATGAGAGAGTCAGATTGGCAAAGAGCGGTTGATAGTCTTATAACATAATCATCAGGAAAGCAGGGGCTATCACAGGCGATACTTACCAACCAGTCGGTCTGTATGTTTTGAAGTGCGGCATGGATACCTGCGAGTGGTCCGGGATAATCTGAAAATATGTCTTTAATACAATGTGCATCCAGCTGTTGATAATAGTCAAGATGGCGGTTAGCACTGATTAAAATATGGCTTACCTGAGGAGTCAGTCTGTGAATAGCATGTTCAACCAGGGGGATATTATTAAAAATAATCCGCCCTTTATCCTGGCCATTAAAGCGTTTGCCTTGGCCACCGGCAAGAATTAGCCCGCTGATATTGCTTTTTTCCGGCTTGCTTGTCTTTTCCAAGTCCATGTTTATTATAACTTTGTTGTTGATTGCTGAGTAGGCATAATTGTTGCAGTTTTTTTACTGTTATAGCAAGTTATTATAAAGGTAATACTATGAAAATTGATTCATCGTTCGATTCAGCATTTTTGCAGTTACAAACGGGAGTGAACAATGCTAGCAAGGCAGCGAATGAGGTACTGAAAGCAGTGGGCTCTGAAGCGGGCAAGGAAGTGGATGTTGCTTCGAACAGTAAATCGGCTGCTCGAAGTGGTTCGGGAGGGATTGATGTATCCGCTTGAGCAGTTATTGTTTAAGTGCCCATTCGATGTGTTCCTGAACCATTTCTGATACGTGACCAATCCGCCCGGATAATGCCTGTTTTATCTTATGATGCAGATCATGATGACGGGGAATATTCGCCAACGCATTACCTAATGCAACAGCAATGTTTCGTAGCCAGGCATCATAACCAATTCGTCGGATAGCACTGCCCTGTAATTTATCCATAAACTGTTTTTCACTCCAGTTAAACAGGCTGAGTAGATCTATATCATTAAGTTGATGTCGCGGTTTAAAATCTTGTTCACTGCTTTGCGCTGCAAAACGATTCCAGGGGCAAAATAGCTGGCAGTCATCACAACCATAGATACGGTTACCTATTTGCGAACGAAATTTTTCAGGAATGGCACCCTTATTCTCAATGGTTAAGTAGGATATACATTTGCGGGCATCCAGTTTATAAGGTGCAATAAAAGCGTTTGTTGGGCAAATATCCAGGCAGTTGTTACAAGTTCCACAATGATCTTCTGCCGGAGTATCAACAGGTAAGGGCAAATTGATATAGAGTTCACCAAGAAAGAACCAGGAACCAATTTGTTTTTGTAACAGATTTGTGTGTTTGCCTATCCAGCCAAGTCCTGCTTTTTCGGCAATGGCTTTTTCCAGTACCGGCGCACTATCAACAAAAACACGAAACCCCAATTCGTCAGTGACTTGTAAAATTTTATCAGCCAGCTTTTGTAAACGTTTGCGTAATAACTTGTGGTAGTCACGGCCTAATGCATACCGGGAAATATACGCTTGTGATGGCCGGTTTAATAATTGCTGGCAGTGTTGTATTGGTTCAGGTAAATAGTCCAGGCGCACACTGATAACACGTAAAGTACCGGGTACCAGCTTATCAGGCCGGCTACGTTTGTCGCCATGTTTTGCCATCCACGCCATATCACCATGATAACCTTGATCCAGCCATTCAAATAAACTATTTTCGGCTTTCGATAATTCAGTGTCACTGATCCCGACTTGTTGAAAACCAAGTTCCAGTCCCCAGCGTTTAATGTCTTTTGCCAAGGTTTCAAGTTGCTGTGTATTGAGAAGGGTGGGTGGCATATTAAGCACAACAGTTTATTTTTTAGGGATACTTTTTTAAATCAACAGAGGCTATGATACAGGGTATGGAACCATTATCTCAAAATATCTACACGGCCGCACAGGTAAAACAGCTGGATCGTTACGCAATTAAAGAATTCAATATTTCCGGTAATGTACTTATTGAACGTGCGGGTGAAGCGGCCTTTCAGCTACTCACTGCAAAATGGCCCGAATGTAAACGTTTATTGGTCTTATGTGGTACGGGCAACAATGCCGGTGATGGTTTTGTCGTGGCACGCTTAGCCGCTGAACAGGAATTTGAAGTACATGTGTTGCAGGTAGGTGATGAGAGTAAGCTCCAGGGTGACGCACTGGCCGCGCAACAACGTTTATTGGGCAGTGGCATTACCCCTGTTATTTTTACCGATACGCTTGCTGGTGATGATTATGATGTGCTGGTCGATGCCATGCTTGGCACAGGCGTGCATGGGCATGTTGATGGCAAATATGCTACAGCGATCAAATTACTCAATGCTCAATCAAAACCGGTCTTTTCAATCGACATTCCATCGGGTTTAAATGCGGATACCGGAATACCGCAAGGCATCGCGGTTAAAGCAACTGTTACCCTGACCTACATTGGTTTGAAGCAGGGATTGGTAACCGGTGATGGCCCGGAGTATAGCGGTGAAGTCCGCTTCAGTGATTTAAAATTACCCAAAGCCCTGTATGACTTACTGGATCCTGCCGGTTATCGGCTGGATTATGCTTTGTTGAGCCAACTGTTACCAAAACGGTTACGCAATGCCCATAAAGGTGATTTCGGGCATGTTGTGTTGATTGGTGGTGGTCCCGGTATGCCCGGTGCGATTCGACTGGCTGGTGAAGCGGCTGCACGTACCGGTGCTGGACGTGTCACTGTTGTGACCCACCCAGAGCATGCCGCCACCTTAAACGCGACGCGTCCAGAACTGATTTGTTATGGCATTCGTCATGCTGAAGAAATTCAACCTTTATTAGCACTGGCTACCGTGGTGGGGATTGGTCCCGGACTGGGACAGTCTAAATGGGCTCAGGACTTGTTTGTTATGGCGATGGAGTCCGGTTTGCCCATGGTCGTTGATGCTGATGCATTGAATTTGTTAGCGGAGTCTAACCAGCATTATAATAACTGGATCCTGACGCCCCATCCGGGTGAAGCGGGACGACTGTTGGGGCAATCGACCGCTGAAATTCAGCGAGACCGTTTTAAAAGTGTTGATGCCATTAGCCAACATTTTGGGGGGATTGCGGTATTGAAAGGGCTTGGCACGTTGATTAAATCACCACAAGGCCTGCCCGCTGTTTGCCCCTATGGTAATCCGGGGATGGCAACCGGTGGCATGGGTGATGTACTTACCGGCATTATCAGTGGTTTAATTGCGCAAGGCTTGTCAAACCGGGATGCCACCGAATTGGCTGTGGTGATTCATAGCAAAGCCGGTGATGAGGCAGCAAAAGTGGTGGGTGAACGTGGTATGTTGGCATCTGATCTGATGAGTTGGGTGCGGCGTCTTGTTAATCCTAATAAATGATAATGCAGTCACTTGATGTTGTTTTAAATACAGCTGAACAGACCGAAGCGTTTGCTGCATCGCTAGCAAAGCTTGTCACGGCACCGTGCTGTATTGCCTTGCAAGGGGATTTAGGTGCAGGTAAAACCACTTTTGCGCGGGGGTTCTTACATGCCCTGGGGTATACCGGTACAGTGAAAAGCCCAACCTATACGATCCTGGAGCCGTATCAAATAGGTCAGATTACTCTCCATCATTTTGATTTATACCGATTGTCCGACCCGGAAGAACTGGAGTTAATCGGTGCGCATGAAATGTTTAATGATGACTGTATAAATTTGATTGAATGGCCTGAACAGGGAGAAGGCTGGCTACCTGATATGGATCTGTGGTTAAAGATAACGTATTTAAAACAGGGACGGCAATTTAGTTTGTCGGCCACAACGGAACGTGGCCAACAAATTCTGCAACACTTGTCGGTGCCATCTTAGTGGCGGAAATTTAGACTTCAGGGAATAATGCACAGTTGATTGTCGGGTTGAAATTCAGACCAGTCAATATGATTTTAAATGAATAAAGCAGGATAAAACATGTTAGAAAAACTTGTCGCGGGTTATGCGCGATTTCGCAATGGTTATTTTCAACGTAATCGTGAAAGACTGGAAGCCTTGGCACAACAGCAGACACCTGAAGTGGCAATGGTGTCCTGTTGTGATTCACGCGTTGATCCGGGGATTTTGTTTGATGTTGAACCGGGTGACATTTTTGTTATACGCAATGTGGCCAATCTTGTGCCACCGTATGAAACCCGAGGTGACTATCACGGTACCAGTGCAGCACTGGAATTTGCGGTTACCTGTTTAAAGGTAAAGCAAATTATCGTACTGGGTCATGCCCATTGCGGTGGTATCCGTGCCTTGATGGAAGCGGACAGTTCACTGCGTGCGGATGGCTTTATTGACCGCTGGATGCAAATTGCCGCACCGGCTAAACAAGAGGTGCTTGCACGTGATGATCTGGATACAGACGAAAAAAAAATTGATGCTTGTGAAAAAACAGCCGTACGTTATTCCTTGCGTAACCTGATAACTCACCCGTGGATACGCAGCCGGGTTGAAGCGGGTAAGCTGGACCTGGTTGGTTGCTATTATGACTTACGTTCCGGAGAGCTTATTGATGTGGACACAATCAATAAAGCAAACCTGGCACTGCTTAATCTTTAAATACCTTTTACATATTGGCTGGCAATATTATTTGGTACTTCGAAAACGTGCAATTCGTTCTTTAGAACTGGGGTGGGTTGAAAAATAATCCAGCAGTTTTTTATCCTGACTTTGCTCTTGTGTGCTGTGCTGCTCAATGGCCTGGTTAATACACAGTACGGTTATATTTTTTGTTTCAGTTTTTTTGTTTCGGTACTCTTGTAAGCACTGCGTATATTGCGGGGAAAAACTGGCAACCAGTTTTTCCATCATAATGGCAAAATGTTCAGGATCAATATTGTATTGTTGCATATAAGCCAGTGCATAACTGTCAGCTTCGGTTTCCATATCTTGTGAGAAGCCGGATTGCACCAGCATAAATGGAATAGCCGTCACGATTGAACTGCTGGTAGATATATCGCCACTGATGGCGGTAATAAAAATGGCCAGACTGGATTGTTGAATCGTGGCACGCAAGCTATGGTGGTGTTTTAAATGTCCCATCTCATGCAACATAATGGCGGCAATGTCGAGCGTGTCATTGGTCAGTTGGATAAGCTCATCGGTGAAGACAATAGTCCCGTCAGGTAAAGCAAAAGCATTGGCACCAATGGGGCCGCCTGATCTGAAAACCAGTTTATAGTGCTGGCTGTCTTTAATTTTTGTTTTTAAATGGCGAAATAATTGTTGTAACTCTTTTTGTTTTTGTTTTGTGAGTTTTGTTTCTGAAAACCACTGCTTATCCATAATATCAAGAACACCCTGCCCCAGATATTGTGATGCTTGTTCGGGTAAACGCTCGGCAATTTCCTTGCTAATAAACGGAATACCGTATTGAACAAATAACCAGCTCAAAACAATCACGCTAACAACGGTTGTCAATACAAATGTTTTTGCATTTTCCAGTTTGTGGATCAGGCCATGAAACTGCTTGCGTGAAAAAATTTTAACAATTTCATCAATCGCATCATTCTCAGTGGTTTCAAACTGTGCGCCATCAGGGAAATTGATATAGCGAGGGGTATTGCCGATACGTGAAGAAATTTCAACGTCATCAAAAGGGGTTTCAGCAACATCCAGTTCGGCAAAACCAATCAGACCGTTATGTTTACAATAAAGCAAAACATCTTTTTTTTCTGATGTTTTGCCATCATAGTAAGTGCCTTTAATCATGGATGTCGTTGCTTATCAGGTAATTTGACTCTAAAAGCCAATATCCAAATCAAACATTTCTCCGATTTCTTCACCCACGGCAGACTGATATTGTGCCTGGGTTGCGACAAACTGGTTTAAATCACCCGCGACGAGAATGGATGTCACCGATGCTTTATAGCGTGCGGTACGGATTTTTGCCCAAGGCATTAATAGCCCCAGTGTTAAAAGAATACCGATGGTATTACTCAGATACAGCCAGAGCATGTACATGGTCTTCATTTCCGACTGAAGCTGGTGACCATTAATTTTCAGGTTCCCAAAAAGCAGGTTAGTACGTTTTGTTTTAAAATAGGCAAACAGCCATAAATAGGCCGGCAGAAAAAACAATACGATAATAAAGGGGAGCAAGTTTGAAAGCATATTGGGTTCATCACCTGTGGAGGTAAGGGATTTTGTTGCAATTGCAAATAATGCACCGAGTACACCAAAAATAAGTAGTGATAACAGGTAGGCTTTGAGATACATGCCATAATAATTTTTCATGGTTGCCGAAAAAGAAAAACCGGCATCACCGTATCTGGCATGAACTGCTTTAAAACGGGTAATAATGTATTCCCACCAGGGTACCATTAAAATAATACCCAGCAGTAAAACTAAAATCGTGACCCCCAATACGACACTGGTTTTGGTATCGTCTGATTGCAAATGTTCCAGCTGGCTGGCAATAAACAGGTAGGTACCAATAAAAATGACGGGTACAAAGAAAACCTTATAAGCCTGCGCGAACTTTTTGTCGAAATTAAATGATACATTGCGATACATGGAATTTCTTAGCCGGAAAGCCATCGACATGACCACAAAGGCCGGAACCAGTAACATAATTATAAACAGGATAATCGCTGCTACAATGGGGTTGGCCATGGAAGCAAAGTAATAAAGCAGAAACAGGATAAAAGCAATGATCCGACCCTTGAGGATTTGCATTGGCTTTGCCGTATAGCGAAACGAAGCACCATCAAGCCGGGTATTACCGTAAAAGTACTGGTTAGTGCGGACTTTCGCCCAGGCCGAATAAATGCCCAGAGTCAAAATAGTCAGTGCAACGTTTACGATCCAGATAGCAAAAAATTCCACTGATTTGCCAGTGAATTCAAAAGCTTGGGGGGTTGTTGTTGCCTTTATATTTTCCATCGTGTGTCCTTTAGTGCTTGTTATTATTAGGTACTCCGCCTTGTTATATCATGCGGGAAGTTTATTCAGCTTGTTTCGATGGGGATTGGAGTAGCAGGATAAGTGTGTCTGCCAATAAAGTCCACGTTTTTTAAACTTGGAACCACAATTTTGGGGGGAATATGTCAATCAATAACCAAAAACAAGGCTGGATTGTGAACCAAGTTAAAAAAAAAATTAGATAACATCCCTATCTTATTAAAAATTATAGACTTTTTACTTGTAATTCAGTCTGTTTTTTGCCAAAGTTAACAAT
>JALXDW010000069.1:2186-2502 GCA_027070385.1 Chromatiales bacterium | reverse complement strand
TCGCATATTATCACTTTGACCTTGATTCAGGTTTTCTGAAGTATCACTGACACTAAAACTGATTTCACCTTTACTGATGGTTGCGCTGATATCGTTATAGTCGGTTTTACCGGCCTGATCAAAATTATAAATACCGACATGTGCTGTTAACACATATTTATCGGGTAATTCAAAATCAGCGGCTCCCTCAATATAAATATTGGTTTCACTAATATCCACGGATATTTTTGCACTGTAATTTTTATAAACCGCACCGGCATAGGCTTCGGTAAAATCATCCGTACCACTATCCCCTAAATACTGATAAGTGATCAGG
>JALXDW010000069.1:1505-2176 GCA_027070385.1 Chromatiales bacterium | reverse complement strand
AATTCTCCAAACTTATTGGTATAGCCAGCATAGATATCCAATTCGGTATCGCCTACAGTATTGGATGTCCATGCACCGGTATAAAAATTTTTATTAATGGTGTAGTCCGCCCCCCCCTGAACCGCCGCTTCATCATTGGTTTGAGTCACACCTCGCCAAATATAATTGGACGTTGCGGTCAGATTTGTTGAAATTTGTGCCGCCCATAAAGGTGCGGCCCCCAAAGATAGGCTAAGAAGCAGCCCTGCTTTAACAGTAGAAATCCTGAATTTCATAATATTCCTCTTTTACACACGATTGGTTTGGGTTTAAACTTAATTTTTGGCAATTTTAACAATTTTATTGCTATTATCTTGTGAACCAACGCTTACTATGCACAAAAAGAGTGCGTAACTTTTCAGGAGTGACTTATGGGCTTTGATTTTAATCCTTTTTCCAAAGCAGTCTTCGACAGTTTGCAGGATAAGATCCCCTCTGGCGTCTCTTCTGGTCTGCAGGGCTTGCAGTCAGATTTTGAACACAATTTTCGGGCCGCTGTTGAGGCAAATCTGAAAAAACTGAATCTGGTGACCCGTGAAGAATTTGATATTCAGCAACAAATTCTGTTGCGCACACGCGAAAAACTTGAAGCACTGCAGGCCAAGGTAACCGAAATGGAAAAAGAATTACTC
>JALXDW010000069.1:0-1495 GCA_027070385.1 Chromatiales bacterium | reverse complement strand
CGCTTACAGCAACGGGTGTAATATTATTTTTAACTGGAAATTTGTAAGGTATGGATACCAATGTCACTTGCTATTGTATATAGTCGCGCCCAAACAGGCATTGACGCTCCGTTGGTCAGCGTTGAAGTTCACCTGTCCAATGGTTTACCCGGTTTGTCCATTGTTGGCTTACCTGAAACAGAAGTAAAAGAAAGCAAAGATCGAGTACGTGCTGCAATCATTAATTCCCAGTTCGACTTTCCTGCACGACGCATTACTATTAATCTGGCACCTGCAGATTTACCAAAAGAAGGGGGACGTTTCGACCTCGCAATTGCCCTTGGCATTTTAGCTGCGTCCGAGCAAATCCCGGCTAACGACTTAAACAACTATGAGTTTATTGGCGAACTGGCTTTAAGTGGTAAATTGCGTGAGATTCGTGGCGTTCTTCCCGCTGCCATTCAGTCCTCGCGGGCAAAACGGGGGTTATTTGTTGCACATGAAAATGCCGATGAAGCTGCTCTGGTAAGTGATGCCTGTATTTTTTCTGCAACTCACTTACTCAATGTTTGCGCCCACCTGACAAAACAAACCGTGCAACAGCCATATATTCGCTCCTTGCCAACCGCCTCCACAATAAAAAAACAGAGCGATGATCTGAGCGATATCAGTGCTCAACATCATGCCAAACGTGCCATTGAAATTGCTGCAGCAGGTGGCCATTCACTGTTAATGATCGGGCCACCTGGTTCAGGTAAAACCATGCTGGCCAGTCGTTTGCCCGGTATTTTACCACCCATGACTGAAACCGAAGCACTGCAAACCGCAGCAATACAGTCCATTAGCCCACATGGTTTTAACCATCTGCACTGGAAACAACGCCCCTTTCGTGCGCCACACCATACAGCTTCCGGAGTGGCTCTGGTCGGCGGGGGTTCGCAACCACGCCCAGGTGAAATATCACTGGCACATAACGGTGTGGTTTTTCTTGATGAGCTGCCTGAATTTGAACGGCGTGTTCTTGAGGTATTAAGAGAGCCCATTGAATCAGGTAAAATTGTTATTTCACGCGCTGCCCGACAGGCTGAGTTCCCGGCAAAATTTCAATTAATTGCAGCGATGAATCCCTGTCCATGCGGTTATCATGGGCACAGTAATGGCCGCTGTCGTTGTACACCGGATCAAATACTGCGTTACCGTAATAAAATATCCGGCCCATTGTTGGACAGAATTGATATGCATATTGACGTACCCGCTCTGCCCATAAAAGATTTGAATAAAATAAATCAGACACAGGAAGAATCGAGCCAACAAGTACAGCAACGTGTACTTTTGATGTGACTGTTGAAGATAATGAAGATCCAGTTATTACTTGCCCAGCCAACATTGTTGTCGATACTGACCCCGGTGTTTGTGGTGCAAGCGTGCCTTTCTCAGTAGTTGCTACTGACAATTGCTCAGCAACTGTTTCTACGACTCCTGCTTCTGGTAGCTTCTTTGCGACTGGTACAACAAC
>JALXDW010000068.1 GCA_027070385.1 Chromatiales bacterium | reverse complement strand
ATTAAAATCTGTGTGGATAGATCGTGGTAAATTCAGAGTAAATAACAGATGAATAAAAATGACAAAATTATATTGCCTGGAGGTGCAGGACTTGTTGGTCAGAACCTCGTGGTGCAGCTAAAAAAGTCCGGTTACAACAATCTGGTTGTTATTGATAAACATCCAACGAATTTAAAAATTTTACAGCGCCTACATCCTGACGTGGTTTGTATTGAAGAAGATTTGGTGAAAAACGGATCCTGGCAACATCACATGGAAGGTGCTGCTGCGATAGTGATGTTGCAAGCTCAAATCGGAGCAAAATCATCAAAACTGTTTATTGCAAATAATATTAATTCAACTCAAATGGTGCTGGACGCTGCCACTAAGTACAACATACCTTATATAGTACATATAAGTTCGTCAGTGGTTGAATCGGTTGCGGATGATGATTATACCGAAACCAAAAAGAAGCAAGAAGAAATGGTCAAGGCATCAGGGATAGCACATTGTGTGCTTAGGCCGACATTGATGTTTGGCTGGTTTGACAGAAAACATCTGGGTTGGCTTTCCCGATTTATGAAACGTGTTCCTATTTTTCCTATTCCGGGACATGGACGCTATATGCGGCAGCCACTTTACGTGGGTGATTTTTGTCGTATTATTGAAAATTGTCTACAGCAACAGCCAAATGGTGAAACCTATAATATTTCGGGTACTGAGCAGATTGATTATATTGATATTATCCGCGAGATTAAAAAAGTACAAAATTTGAATACCTGGATCCTTAAAATTCCGTATTCTTTATTCTGGTTTTTGATAGCGACTTATGGTGTTTTTTCGAGTGACCCGCCTTTTACAACATCGCAACTAAAAGCACTGACCGCAAAAGATGAATTTGAACTGATCCCCTGGGGTGAAATCTTCCATACTACCGCAACCCCCTTTTCGGAAGCCATACGGGAAACATTCTGTGATAAGAAATACTCAAAAATTGTCCTGGATTTTTAAATTTTTCTTTGAAATTGCGTCTAAAATCTGGATTTTTACGGTGATTTTGCAAAAACACCGTAAAATTATTGGTTATAAAGTCTGTTAGTGGTATAATTTGGCTGTTTTAAAGGTAGATTGAATTTAGAAAGTGGGCTTCGAGCCCACTTTTTGCTTCTCAGGATTAAGTTTTTTGGGAAGTATGGCTTGGAGAAGGTACTTTCCCGTGATTTAGCAATGGGGAAAAGCAGAGAAATATGGCGCGAATACAGCAACAACTTGTCGAAATGTTTGCCCCCACCATTTCTGCAATGGGGTATGAATTATTAGGCATTGAATATATCTCACAGGGTAAACATTCAGTTTTGCGGCTCTTTATTGATTCGGATGAAGGCATTAAGCTTGAAGACTGTGAACAGGTCAGTCGCCAGGTGAGTGGTATTTTAGACGTAGAAGATCCCATCCATGGTGAATACAGTTTGGAAGTGTCATCTCCGGGGACAGAACGGCCATTATTTACCGTTGCGCATTATGAACAGTTTATTGGCCAGCCGGTATTTTTGCGTTTTCACGGCATGGTTGAAAAACGTCGCAAGTTAAAAGGGCGGATTGTGGCTGTGGAAGATAACAAAATCACGATCAGTGAGTTAGACACCGAGCTGGAGTTTGTCATTGATATTGATGATATTGATAAAGCACATCTGATAGCAGAATAATTCTGCCATCGTGCCACAAGAAAGACAGTTGTTTTAAAAGTAAAACAGATAATTAATTGTATTGTTGAAGTGTTAAAACCAGGACAAAGTAATGAATAAAGAAATCTTAATGGTTGTAGATGCTGTTTCAAATGAAAAAGGCGTTGATAAAGGCATTATTTTTGAAGCCATCGAAGCAGCACTTGCCATGGCAACGAAAAAACGCTATGAAGCGGATATTGATGTGCGGGTGTCTATTGATAGAGACACCGGTAACTACGACACATTCAGACGTTGGTTAATTGTCGCGGATGATGCGGTTGAACAACCCGAAAGAGAATACACCCTCAGTGCAGCTCAATATGACGATGAAAATCTTCAGGAAGGTGATTATATCGAAGAGCAGATTGAATCGGTTGAATTTGGTCGTATCGCGGCACAAACGGCCAAGCAGGTTATTGTACAAAAAGTACGTGAGGCAGAACGCGCACAGGTTGTCGAACAGTATGAAGATCGTATCGGTGAGTTAGTCATGGGTGTCGTTAAACGTGTTGAACGGGGCAATGTTTATCTTGATCTCGGTGCAAATGCGGATGCCATTATTCCCCGTGAAGAGATGATACCCCGTGAAGCCGTACGTCCAGGTGATCGTATCCGGGGTTATTTAAAAGAAATTAACAAGGAAGTCCGTGGTCCGCAATTATTTGTCAGTCGCACCGCCCCTGAATTTCTGATTGAATTGTTTAAACTTGAAGTACCTGAAATCAGCGAAGGTTTGATTGAAATAATTGGTGCATCACGTGATCCAGGTTCACGTGCAAAAATTGCAGTACACAGTACAGAAG
>JALXDW010000067.1 GCA_027070385.1 Chromatiales bacterium | reverse complement strand
TTTTTGTGCTGCGATTTTGGCAAGTTTTTTCTTTTTAAGTTCCGCCTTACGCTTATTTTCCTGTTTTATTTTTTCTTTACGACGTTTTCCCTTTTCGCGCTGTTTTTTTAACTTTTGCAGTTCTTTGTTTCGCGCAATGGAATCATCTTTTAATACGGCTTTAACAACTTTCACTTCAGGTGCAGAAATAGAGGGTGCATCAATAAAATGAAAACTGACCCCCATAACAACCAGAAAGACAACATGAACAATCACAGCCCACATCACCGCCTTAGGGTGACTCTTGATTAAACCCCACATAATTTAAAACTTAAACATAACTTAAAACTGAGCATGGCTTATCGACGCCGACTGCGTTTAGGTGTTTTGGTAATCAAGCCTACATCATCGACACCTGCTTGTTGTAACAAAGCCATCACATTCACAACATCACCGTATTTCGCACGGCGATCACCGCGTACTAATACTGACAGGGTATTTTTACGTTGCCGCTTAACCGCAGCAACTCTAGACACCAGCGTTGTTGCATCCACCGGCTTTTTAGGATGATCGCCAATATTCAAATAGTATAAACCCTTACGATTTACCGTTATGATAACCGGTTCATGTTGCTGTTTTGTTATCGGCTTTGCATTTGCCTGAGGCAGTGCAACTTTCACCCCTTCGGATAGTAAAGGTGCGGTGATCATAAAGATAATCAACAATACCAACATCACGTCAATATAGGGCACTACATTGATCTCGGAGATAGGTCTTTTTTTAGGCCGCCTTGGTACTAACGCTTGCATTCTTTAGTCCTCTAAACCTGATAACAAGACATTAGCTACTGTGCGTTTGTCGTTGCAAAATAGTGGCAAATTCATCAACAAAAGTATCATAATGCCCTGTTAAGCGTTCAACATCACTGACATAACGGTTATACGCAATCACTGCCGGAATGGCTGCGAACAAGCCCATGGCGGTTGCAATCAAAGCTTCGGCAATACCGGGCGCAACCGATGCAATACTGGCCGATTGCACATTGCCCAATGCAAGGAATGAATTCATAATCCCCCATACTGTTCCAAACAAACCTACATAAGGGCTGGTTGAACCCACCGTGGCTAAAAATGATAAATGATTTTCCAGTTTTTCAAGTTCACGATTGGTTGCAACCCGCATGGCTCGATGTGCGCCATGCACAATATCCATCGTATCAAAACCTTTGCGATTGCGAAGTTGTGCAAACTCACGGAAACCGGCTTCGAAAATAGACTCTGCACCGCTTAAACGATCACGCCGGGCAGAAACACTTTTATAAAGTTCACTCAGTTCAATACCCGACCAGAAACGATCTTCAAAACGTTTTGCAGATTTTTTTGCCCGTTTAATCACCGACCTTTTAATAAAGATAACTATCCACGACAGCATCGAGGCAACCAGTAACGACAACATTACTAATTGCACAATAAAGCTGGCATCGAGTACTAAACGTACTATCGACATATCTGTTGACACAACTTACTCCCCTGTTAACTTGTCTAAAATTTCAGCAGGCATGGGTACCGGTTTAAATAAATTTACATCTAAACAAGCTATTTTAATGTTTGCCTTGACTAATACTTCACTACCACGCATGGCAGTTTGTTCAAAAGTAATACTGGCTTTACCTTTTTTATTGACCTTGGATACCACCAGCAGTTCATCATTAAATTTTGCTGGCAACAAATAATCTATTTGTACATGACGTACAGCAAAAATAATACCGAACCGTTCACGTAAATCATCCTGTTGTATTGAAAAGCTGCGCAACCATTCAGTCCGTGCGCGTTCCATAAATTTTAAATAATTTGCGTAATAAACCACACCACCGGAATCGGTGTCTTCGTAATAGATTCGGATTGGCCAGTTAAATGTTTTCACAAAGGACTCAACTTTATTATTTTGTCACTGCCGCGCTATCGCTCGCAATGACCACTTCGTTTTATATTTCCAAATCCTGTTGTTCTGCCTGAGAACTTAACGGCGGATTACCCGGTGGTGTTAAACCAAAATGCCGATATGCCTGTTGAGTTGCCGTTCGCCCTCTTGGAGTACGCATCATAAAACCCTGCTGGATTAAAAACGGCTCAAGTACATCTTCAATGGTACTACGTTCTTCACCAATAGCAGCGGCCAGACTTTCAACACCCACCGGGCCACCATCGAATTTTTGCATGATGGATAATAATAATTTTCTGTCCATCATATCAAAGCCTTCTACATCCACATCCAGCATATTCAAAGCACGTTCAGCGACATCACCCGAAACATGACCATTTGATTTTACTTCTGCATAGTCTCTTACACGACGTAACAGGCGATTTGTTATTCGCGGTGTGCCTCGGGAACGTTTTGCAATTTCAATCGCGCCGGCATCATCCAGTTCAACTCCCAGAATACTCGCTGAACGTTTCACTATTTTGACAAGATCATCGTGATGATAAAACTCCAGTCGGTGCACAATACCAAAACGCTCCCGAAAGGGCGAG
>JALXDW010000066.1:872-2515 GCA_027070385.1 Chromatiales bacterium | reverse complement strand
TTACTGATCAGACTGAAAATGTTTATCCCATGATTGCTGCGGGTAAAGGGCATCATGAAATGCATTTACAGGCAGAGTGTATTCCTGCGCAGTCTTCTGATAGAGAATTGGCATAGAGGTTTTTGAAGTGCGACATATAATTTCTGTTTTAATAGAAAATGAAGCGGGCGCTCTGTCTCGAGTAGCGGGTTTGTTTTCAGCGCGTGGTTATAATATAGAATCGCTGACTGTAGCGGTGACCGAAGATGCATCGTTATCCCGTATGACGATTGTGACATCCGGTTCTGAAAATATCATTGAGCAAATCATCAAACAACTCAACAAGCTGGTTGATGTGGTCAAAGTGGCCGATATTACTGAAGGCGCACACATAGAACGTGAATTGATGATGGTGAAAGTGGATGCCAAAGAAGCCGCCAGCCGTGACGAGTTGCAGCGGTTAGCTGATATCTTTAAAGGCCGTATCATCGATGTGTCTGATAATATTTTTATCGTTGAGTTGACCGGTGAAGGTGAAAAACTGGATTCGTTCTTAAAGGCATTGAATGATGTCACGATTATTGAAACAGTTCGTTCAGGTGCAACCGGCATTGCACGTGGCAAGAAAGCATTACAGGTTTAAAGTTTAAAATTAGTCATACTCGAAAGGGTAAAAATTAAGGGTAAAACAATGAATATTTATTACGACAAAGATTGCGATTTATCAATCATCAAAGGTTTGAATGTAACAATTATTGGTTATGGTTCTCAAGGCCATGCTCATGCGAATAACTTAAAAGATTCAGGTGTCAATGTAACCGTTGCATTACGTGAAGGTTCAGCTTCTGCAGCCAAAGCAGTCGAGGCCGGCCTTACTGTAAAAAACACAGCGGATGCGGTTAAAGATGCTGATCTGGTTATGATTTTAACACCGGATGAATTCCAGTCTGTTCTTTATAAAAATGAAGTTGAACCCAACCTGAAAAAAGGCGCAACGTTGGCGTTTGCTCATGGTTTTGCTATTCATTATAACCAGGTTGTACCGCGTGCAGATTTGGACGTTATCATGATTGCACCTAAAGCACCGGGCCATACGGTTCGTAGTGAGTTCGTCAAAGGCGGCGGTATTCCTGACTTAATCGCTGTTTTCCAGGATGCTTCAGGTAAAGCGAAAGATGTTGCTTTGTCATATGCTTCAGGTGTAGGTGGTGGCCGTACTGGTATCATTGAAACAACTTTTAAAGATGAAACAGAAACCGATTTATTCGGTGAGCAAGCCGTATTATGTGGTGGTGCAGTTGAACTGGTTAAAGCGGGTTTTGAAACTTTAACCGAAGCCGGTTATGCACCTGAGATGGCTTATTTTGAATGTTTGCACGAATTAAAGCTTATCGTTGATTTAATGTACGAAGGTGGTATTGCAAACATGAATTACTCTATTTCTAATAATGCAGAGTATGGTGAATATGTCACCGGTGAGAAAGTCATTAATGATGAAAGTCGCCGAGCGATGAAAGAAGCCTTAAAAAATATCCAGAATGGTGAATATGCCAAGAAATTTATTTTGGAAGGTATGAGTAACTATCCTGAGATGACAGCACGACGTCGTAATAATGCAGCACATCCGATTGAAGTTGTGGGAGAGAAACTGCGCAGTATGATGC
>JALXDW010000066.1:0-862 GCA_027070385.1 Chromatiales bacterium | reverse complement strand
ACGTTGGTGGGTTGTTATGATTGCGCGTGAATCGTTCTGGTATCTTTTCCCCGTTATTGTTGTGGCGGTATTGTTGCAATACAATTTCCCCTATTATGCAATCCCATTCTGGGCTATCGTTATTTTGCTGGCTTATTTATTTCGTGATTCACATCCTCCATTATCATCTGACCCGCTGGCACTTGTCAGTCCGGTGGATGGCATTGTTAAGCGAGTATCCAAAACAAGCGATCCTTATCTTGAACGTCAAGCTATTTGTATTGAATTTGAAATGGCACTGACGGATCCGTATACCTTATATAGTGTCACAGAGGGTAAAATTTCAAATTTCTGGATGCAGTCAAAGGGTAACAATAAAGGTAAGGCAAGAGCGGTCTGGATCCAAACCGACGAAGACGATAATGTGGTTATGGAAGTCTATGCCAGTCGCAGTGGCCAGATTATGTGTTATCACGCAGCCGGTGAGCGGGTTGGTCAGGGCAAAAAATGTGGTTTTTTGCCTTTTGGTTCAAAAGTGATTGTTTATCTTCCTGAAAATAGCCTTGTAGATGTAAACGAAGGTGATACCGTGAAAGCAGGTGAGGATATTATTGCACATTGGGCACGATCTTGAGGTAAACTTGAAGCATGACAACGCAACAGAAAACAGCTGAAACCAAAGTTTCAGAAACACTCAAGACAAAACATCGCCGTGGTATTTATCTGCTGCCTAATCTGTTTACCACCGCGGCATTATTTTCTGGCTATTATGCTATTGTCGCTGCGATGCAGGACAGGTTTGAAGCGGCTGCCATTGCCATTTTTGTTGCCATGATTCTGGATGGTCTGGATGGTCGGGTTGCTCGCCTTACCAATACCCAAA
>JALXDW010000065.1 GCA_027070385.1 Chromatiales bacterium | reverse complement strand
ACCCGGTTTCTGGGTTTGCATTTGCCAGAGTCACGGCAAAAGATATTATATTCTGCGATGGAAATTTCATATTTGGAAATGGCGTAAATTGAACTGTTTTTGGTTGATGCAGGAATCACCACCATTAATGGTGCTCGTGTTGTGTTATTAATCATATCAAAGCAGGTGGCTCTGGTTCGTTTGCCATGTCCGGCATAGGAAGCTTTGCAAGGTTGCCCGCCTTCTGATTGAAATTTGCTGGAGCGGCGGGTAAGGCTGGCTATTTTTTCATTATCCGGGAATATCTGGCGTGCCACGTCCGCAAGAATTTTTGCCTGCTCTTTGTTTGATTTTGCCAAGTCCTGTATTTGCTCAAGTGATCGTTGGGCGGCATCGTTAGCAATTGAGGCATAACGATCTGGCAAGCCGGACTTAATGATGTCAAGTAACTTTTGAGTTTGCTTAACATTAACTTTTTCAAAATTTTCCAGAGCCTGGTTCAATTGTAATACAGCAATCTCTGCTTGATATTGTTTTTTTGCTGTTTTAGCGGGAATATAACGTGGTGCGATTTTACTACCTGCTGATGCTAGTTTTAATGCACTTTTAAAATTGTTTCGTTTAGCTAAACCAGCAGCAAGCCGTAAATAAGCATCCGCAATGGCTTCAGGTCCTTCTGTTTTTACAAATCGGCTTTTTGAATCCAGTTTTTTCAAGGATGAGAGGGTTTTTACTGCATTTTTTACATCATCTTGTTTAGCTTGTATCAATAATTTTTCACGCAGAGCGGTTATCTTGGCCGCCTTTTCCCGACTACCCAGGGCCTGGAGTTGTTTGCGTTCAGCAACCGCCAGTGCCCGTTTTTCCTTTGTTAGGGCAGATAGCTTAGGCGAAATTTTATCAGCCTGTTTCAGCAATATTCGAGCTTCCCCAAGTTCACCGGCGCGACGGAGTTTTCTGGCTTTTTGTACCACAAGTGTGGCGGCCTTGTTTCTTAGCTTGAATTGTTTTTCTGATTTGGTTTTGGCAAATACATCAATGGCGACAACTTCAGACTGAACTTTATTCACCCAGTCATCATCTTTGAAACCCTGTTTAACCAGAGCAGATAATTTTTCGCTATGACGCTTTAAGGCTTTTTTACGGACTTCGTTGCTGATTTGCTTGCCTTCGTTGCTTAGCTGCTCCTGTAATACCCGTAATTGCTGGTCTTCCAGTTTCTGGGCTTCCCGGTTTTTTATATTCTCTTTTAAGGCAATCAGTTCATCGTCAGAACTAAATAATGTTATTGCGCTTTTTATCAGTACTTTGGCATCTTTCAGTTGATCATTTTTTAATGCGGTTTTTATTTCACGTACATAGGCCAATTTGATTCTTTGGTCTTTCAATAAATGACTATCCGGTGCAGCAATTTTTAACAAGTCGATGATATCCTGAATATCATTGTTATAGACAGCAGATGTTAAATTGCCTTTTTGCAGATATTTATCAATTTGCGCGGCCAGCGTACTAATCAAATGGCTTTGATTATTTTTCAATTGAATAATCAATTCATTCAACTGAGCTGAGTCGGGATAAAGTTTTTTTGCCTCGGCTAGGATTGCCAATGCACCAGGGTAGTCATATTTGCCATTGCTTTGATCCGCCAATGGTAGTGCTTTGGCAGAGTAATAACGCACCACCATCGGCCGCACATCGGAAAGTACGGTTTCTCGAGTTTCGCCTTCCAGTGCCATCAGTTCTGGAATAGCAGCGGCGATAACCGAGCTGTCCCCCTGTTTGATTTGGGAGACCAGTTCTTCTGTGGCGATTTGCTGCTGATAATCGATGAAATATTTTACGCCCACAGCGATTAACACGATGGCGAGAAACGCCAGTGTTATCATTAAACCCTTGCTGGTGTGTTTGCGAATAAAGAATTCATTAATAAAGGTTTGTGCGTCTTTAGTACGATCCTGCATGGAAAATTGCAGCGTGTGCAACAGGGCGTTTGCTTGCTTTTTGTCGAGCTGTTTGATCGGCTCGGGTTTTAAACCGGCATCGCGTGCCTTGGTGGCGGGCATTCTGTTAAACGGATGTGCACCTGTCAGTAATTCGTAAGCAACGCAACCTAAGGCATACATATCGTCGGAAGGTGAGGGTTGCTTGCCTTCCAGCATTTCACAGCTGGCATAAGTCGGCGTGAGTCCACCCAGATCACCGGCATCAAACATGGTTTTTTCAGTGGCAGACTCGCTGCTTTTATCGCTGATGTCTTTTACTGCCCGTGCTATGCCAAAATCCAGCACCTTGGCTGTACCATCTTTGGTAACAAACACATTGCCGGGTTTAAAATCAGAATGCACAATATTTTTTTTATGCGCATAAGACAAAGCGTGACTCACGTCTTCAATAATTTTTAATGCAGCTTCTTTTTTAATGCCGGTATTCTTGTGATCATGAAGGTATTCATCCAGCGGCGCACCATCAAGATACTCCATGGTCATGTAAACAATATCACCATCGCGGTCGAAATCATGTACGGTGATGATGTTAGGG
>JALXDW010000064.1 GCA_027070385.1 Chromatiales bacterium | reverse complement strand
TTACGGTAAATTCATCGGGTGTAGCAGTTACCCGGATTGCAAGCATATCGAGCCGCTGGAAAAACCGAAAGACGTGGGAGTGAAATGCCCTGAATGTCATAGCCATAATATGTTGATGCGCAAATCACGTAACGGTAAAATATTTTATTCCTGTGCAGATTACCCCAAGTGTAAATATGCGGTATGGAATGAACCCTTAAAACAGGCCTGTCCCGATTGCGGCTGGCCGATGTTAACGCTTAAAATAACCAAACGACGCGGGCATGAAAAAACCTGCCCACAAAAAGACTGTAAATATGTTGAAGCAGTCGATGAATCCGATATTGCGGATATTCGCCCAACCTATAATCCGGATGAAGCGAAAGAGAACGCAGCCGAATAAAATAAACTTTTCCAATTTTTTCAATTTAAAATTCAGTAGAGTTAGATTATGTCCAAACAATTTGTGTCTATTTTAATGGGGTCGGATTCAGACCTTCCAACCATGCAAGCCTGTATTGATGTATTAAAGAACCTACAGGTTGACTATGAAGTGTATATTACCTCGGCACATCGTACACCGGATGACACACGTAACATCATTCATGATGCCGAATCACGCGGCTGTAAAGTTTTTATTGCAGCGGCAGGTTTAGCTGCACATTTAGCCGGTGCAGTCGCAGCACATACTTTAAAACCGGTCATTGGTGTCCCGATGGACGGTGGTCCCTTGAATGGTTTTGATGCTTTATTATCAACCGTGCAAATGCCAGGGGGTATTCCTGTTGCAAGCGTTGCAGTAGGTAAAGCCGGTGCAAAAAATGCAGCCTATCTTGCTGCACAAATGATCAGCCTGGTAGATGCGGAACTTGCCAAACGTCTGCTGGATGAACGCGAAGCCAATGCACAGGCAGTGCGCGATAAAAATATTGAAGTACAAAAAAATCTATAAGTGCAGCGGTGGTAATGGATTTACAACCAGCTGTTACCGCCTTGAAAAAAGGCGGTGTTATTGCCTACCCCACAGAAGCCGTATACGGTTTAGGTTGTGACCCGCAGCAACCTGAAGCGGTTAAGCGTTTAATACAGTTAAAGCAGCGCAATCCCGACAAAGGCCTGATTTTGATTGCTTCAACACTGGAACAACTCGAACCCTATATAGCCGATATAAGCGATGAGTTGGCGAATCATGCAAAAAAAACCTGGCCGGGGCCGGTTACCTGGGTTTGGCCAGTGAAAGAGAATGGATTAGCGACCACGTTATTAACCGGAAAATATCGGACCATCGCCGTTAGGGTGACTAACCACCCTGTGGCGGCTGCGCTATGTCAACAATTTCAGGGAGCGATTGTATCGACCAGTGCAAATTTAGAAGCTGAGCTCCCGGCTAAAACCGCACAACAGGTTGCGAAGAAATTTCATAATCAGCTTGATGCGATTGTGGCAGGTGATGTGGGTGAGTTGTTAAAACCAACCCCCATTTATGACGTGGTGACTCAAGCCGAATTACGCTAACGATTAAACTAAATAGAGAATAGCTCTTATGTCAGAAATTAATATCGACGTTGTAAAAGAATATTTATTAAAGTTACAGGACAACATTTGTAATGCACTGAGTGAAGAAGATGGCAAAGAAAAGTTTATTGAAGATGCCTGGCAACGTGAACTCGGTGGCGGTGGACGAACCCGTGTTTTAACAAACGGGGCTGTATTTGAGCAGGCCGGTGTTAACTTTTCACATGTGTTTGGTAGCCAGCTTCCAAAATCTGCAACTGCCGCACGTCCGGAATTAGAAGGGCGTGATTTTCAGGCAGTGGGTGTTTCTCTTGTGATACACCCTCATAATCCTCATATTCCGACATCACATGCTAATGTCCGTTTTTTTATAGCCGAAAAAGAAAATGCTGATCCGGTCTGGTGGTTTGGCGGTGGTTTTGATTTAACGCCGTACTATCCACTAAAAGAAGATTTAATTCACTGGCACCAAACAGCTAAAGCGGCCTGTGATCCTTTTGGTGATGATGTTTATCCACGCTATAAAAAATGGTGTGATGAGTATTTTTATTTAAAACACCGTAATGAAACACGTGGTGTGGGCGGTTTGTTTTTCGATGATCTTAACGAATGGGGTTTTGATAAAAGTTTTGAGTTTATGCAAAGCGTGGGTAACAGCTATGTGCCGGCTTATCGCCCGATTGTTAATAAAAATAAAAATAAAATCTATGCTGAAACAGAACGTGACTTTCAGCTTTATCGCCGAGGTCGTTATGTGGAGTATAACCTGGTGTATGATCGAGGGACGTTATTTGGTTTGCAAACCGGTGGTAGAACCGAATCCATTTTGATGTCACTGCCACCGCTGGTTAAGTGGCGTTATAACTGGCAACCTGAAGAGGGCTCAAAAGAGGCTGAGTTATATGAACATTACTTAAAACCGCAGGACTGGTTGTCATAAAAAAATTTTTACTTTAAGAGCGATTCTTTTTCTTCACGTTTTAATTTTTTTATTATCCCTTCCCGTTTAGCCGCCAGTGAACGAG
>JALXDW010000063.1 GCA_027070385.1 Chromatiales bacterium | reverse complement strand
TTGTAACCCAGGCCGCCCTGACTCTGGGGCTCAAAGGTGAACGGTTAAGTGAAATGGCAACCTTGAAAACACAAGCCAACTGTGTCGGTGTCAGCAATGGTTTAAAACCCCTTAAAAATATTTTAGTGATGCGCCGCGCCATGGAGTATGCCGCCAGTTGCGATATGACCATCTTCCTGCACGCAGAAGATCCTGGCCTGGCGAATAACGGCTGTGCCCATGAAGGGATCATGTCAACCCGTTTAGGTTTACCGGCGATTCCCGAGTCTGCAGAAACAGCTGCGGTTTCCCGCGAACTGATGTTGATTGAACAAACCGGAGTCCGTGCGCATTTCTCACATATTTCATCGGCCAATGCTTTGCAAATGATTGCTCAGGCAAAACAACAAGGCTTGCCGGTGAGTGTTGATGCCAGCATTCATCATTTACATCTGACCGATCTGGACATTGGCTTTTTTGATAGCAACTGCCACGTTATTCCACCACTACGTTCACAACGTGATAAACAGGGACTACGACAGGGTTTACAACAAAACAGCATTGATGCACTGTGCAGCGATCACCAGCCCCATTGTGCCGATGCCAAATTGGCTCCCTTCAGTGCGACTGAACCCGGTATCAGCGGTTTGGAAACCTTATTACCACTGAGCTTGCGGCTTGTTGAGGATAACATCCTTGATTTAAAAACATTGATACAAAAACTGACCGTTGAACCGGCCAAAATTTTAGGTATTGATGCAGGACACTTATCCGTGAATGCTGCTGCCGATATTTGCATCTATGATCCGGCCACAAACTGGGCAGTAAATGCAGAACAGTTCATCAGTGTTGGACATAACACACCGTTTGCTGACTGGGAACTGCAAGGCAAAGTCAGCCATACCTTATTGGACGGAAAAATTGTTTTCCAGAGTGAATCATCATGAATCAGCCCCAGCGCGATACTATTAATGTTGAACTTGCAGAAATTATTTCACAACAGAGTTACCCCGGTGATCAATATATTTTACGGGTACATGCTCCGCATATTGCAAGCGAGGCGAAAGCAGGCAGTTTTGTCCATATACAGTGCGCAACTTCTCTACCCATGCGTCGTCCCATTTCGATTATGCGAACAGAAGCAAAAACCGGCATGGTGGATTTTTTATACAAGGCGGTTGGAGAAGGTACCCGCCAACTTGCCATGCGCCAGCCCGGTGAAATACTTAACTTGCTCGGCCCCATCGGTAAACCATTCCAATTACACAAAGAAAAAAATCGCCCGCTATTAATCGGCGGTGGCGTGGGTATGCCACCGATGATTTTTATCGCTGAAGAACTCAAAAAACAACGCAGCCATTATCAGCCCTTAGTTATTTTAGGTTCTGAAGTGCCTTTCCCCTTTACCACACAACCATCACAATTCATTTTACCCGGCATACCCGCAGAAGTGACGGCCACCATGCCATTGCTGGAAGAATGGAATATTCCTTGTCGACTTGCCAGTCTGCAGGACTACCCCGGTGTTTATGAAGGCTATGTAACTGAACTGGCACGCTTATGGCTAAATGCACTCGATGAAGAGCAACGTCAGCAGGTTGAAATCTTTTCCTGCGGGCCACAGCCAATGCTCAAGGCCGTTGCAGCCGTTGCCAAAGAATTTGCTATTCCCTGTCAGGTATCACTTGAAGAGTTTATGGCCTGTGCCGTGGGTGGCTGTGCCGGTTGTGTCGTGGAAGTCAATAGCGCGCAAGGTCGTGCAATGAAACGTGTATGTGTTGATGGCCCGGTATTTGATGCCAACCAGGTTTTTTAATACAACCTTATAGTCTCAGAACAAACTTGCAATCGAACATCATAAACAAGCTTGTACCGGTGTTGTTACAATAACATTCTCCTTGCTTGATTATACCCACCATCATCGACACACAGTGAATCATCGGAGCTTGTACTTTGTTTGACTGACAATAACGCCTATGTTGAGTTACGATACCTTTTGACAGATTTTAATTGGGCTATACAAATACAATGATAGCTTGAACCTGATCACAAACTACTCATCCCGTTCCTGTACATTTTTTTTATGCCAACTACATCATGGTTTTATTACGACACACACTATAACCTTCGCAGCTCAAAATATTTGGACAAGTACCTAACTTAAAGGAATAAAATCAATGAACGATACACTGCGAACTTTTCGTATACAAATTATCTCGACCCTTTTTATTACATTACTCGGCTTTTCATCCAGCCAGGCAGCAGGACTATCACCAGAACTGCAAGTGAAACTTGACCTTTATAAAACCAAACTGGCTGAGTGGGCAAAAGATCCGGTTATTATCAAGGCAGTTAGCCAGGCCAATGCAAAAAAAGTACAGATGAATAATTCAACATGGAAAAAGCTGTCTGAATCTGACGCAAAAGTTAAACCCTTTTTAACCAGTGCTGCAGGTAAGAAATTGTTTATCTGGGAAAAAGACAAGTCTTTAGGTAAACTATTTTTACGGGACAAAACCGGTAACCTGGTTGCAGGCAGCAAAAAACCGGCTATTTTCAATATTGCCAAACGCCCTGCATTTGTCAAAGCTATTCGTGGTAAAGTCTGGAATTCCAAAAAACCTAAAGCCGACCCCACAACAAAATTAAGCAGTATTCAACTTTCAATCCCTGTTGTTAATAATGGCAAAAAAATTGGTGTTCTACATACCAGTATTATCGCTAATTAAACAAACTGTATTACCACTGTTACTCACTCTACAGTCCGAATATTTTGAATCACTGTTTTATCAAGCCACAAGCACAAAAGCATATAAAAATAAAAGGGGCAAACAGCCCCTTTTATTTTTACATTAATCACCGTTGGTATTGCTGTTCCCCTTTGTTTTAACAACTTTATTATTGGCCAGTTTTTCTCTGTGCCATTCAACCCAGTAAATATACAAGGCCATACACCAAATTAAAATGGTGACAATCACTGCAAGCGACAGCCAAAAATAAGATGAGATAGCCAGTATAACAACATAAAGCATGACCATTAATGGTGCAGAAAAATACAAGGAAACTTTTTCTGATATATAGGAAATGGCCAGCCCTGTCACAATCAAATTTAAAAAACCGGCAACAAGTGCAGCGGCTACAACAAATAAAGTATTACTCATAACAAATTATAAAAAAATTAATCGTAAAAAGTGTAGTCTATACTTTATATTATTCAAAATAATAATTGCAGTTTTAGACAGGCTATTTTATTTATCAGATATTTTAGGAAGTGTTGGCATTTAAAATTCATGACCAATTTCATCAACATGGGGCAAGTAATACAAGCATACATTACTGTATTGCAAGTCTTTATTATTTAACAGCCTTTATCATGTTGCCAGGGCAACCATGGCAGTGCTATCAACATTTTTAAGGGAAATGACTGGCGATACTTTTTTATAGCAGACAATAGGCAAATCAATAATCCGCCTGTGTTATACGTTGTTTTATTCTGTTTCCTGAATGGTGACACCATCAAGAGCGGCAGAGATAGAATTAACATCACCTTGTGAATCCCCCAATTTAATCATTAATCTCAGCTCATTCGCAGAATCGGCATGATTAATGGCATCTTCATAGGTAATTTCTCCATCCTTGTACAAATCATAAAGAGCCTGATCGAATGTTAACATACCATTTTGCCTGGAACGTGACATCAAGCCTTTCATTTCATGGATATCACCTTTACGAATAATATCGGCCATCAACGGTGTATTAATCAGGATCTCGGCACATAAAACCCGGCCTGAACCATCCGGTTTTGGAATTAATTGCTGCGCAACCACTGCTTTCATATTTAATGATAAATCAAGTAATAACTGGTTACGGCGATCTTCGGGAAAGAAGTTAATAATACGATCCATGGCCTGATTTGAATTATTCGCGTGCAAAGTTGCCAAGCAAAGATGACCGGTTTCAGCAAAGGCAATCGCATGATCCATGGTTTCTCGGGTGCGTATTTCACCAATCAGAATCACATCCGGTGCCTGCCGTAATGTGTTTTTTAGTGCAGTTTGAAAGGTTTCAGTATCCAGCCCCACTTCACGTTGAGTAATAATACAACCCTCATGGTGATGAATATATTCGATAGGATCTTCAATACTGATGATATGGCCGGTACTGTTTTTATTTCTGAAACCAATCATCGATGCCAATGACGTTGATTTACCTGAACCGGTTGCGCCAACAAACAAAACCAGCCCACGTTTGGTCATTGCCAAATCACGTAATATTTCCGGTAAACCCAGTTCTTCAATCGTCGGAATTTTGGTTTCAATTTTACGCAATACCATGCCCGCATGATTACGTTGCATAAATGCACTGACCCGGAAGCGGCCAATACCCGATGCAGAGATAGCAAAATTACATTCATTGGTTCGTTCAAATTCTTCGCGCTGTGCCGGTGTCATAATACTTAAAACAATTTCTCGTGACTGCGATGGTGTTAATGTCCCTTGAGTAACCGGAGCCAACTTGCCATTGACTTTCAGGCTCGGAGCTACCCCCGCTGTAATAAACAAGTCAGAAGCGTTCTTGTGTACCATTAATTTAAGTAATGATTCAAAATCCATCAGATAACCCTAAAAGTATTTTCTTAAAATTGCAGCAAGCTGTCACAGATAGCGGGAAGTGCGTGATTATTCGAAGTCAGCTTTGTTCATCGCCCGCATTCTGGCCTCTTGCTTACTGACAATGCCACGCGCAACCAGATCCTGCAAGGTCTGATCGAGCGTTATCATTCCCACCTGATTCCCGGTTTGAATGGCAGAATACATCTGAGCCACTTTATCCTCACGAATAAGGTTTCGTATTGCCGGTGTTCCTATCATGATTTCATGTGCTGCAACCCGGCCACCCCCAATTTTTTTCATCAATGTTTGCGAGATAACCGCGCGCAGTGATTCAGACAGCATGGAACGCACCATGTCTTTTTCTGCAGCCGGGAATACGTCAATGATACGGTCAATGGTTTTTGCGGCAGAACTGGTGTGCAAGGTACCAAACACTAAATGACCGGTTTCGGCCGCAGTCAATGCCAGGCGAATGGTTTCCAGATCACGTAACTCGCCCACCAGAATAATATCCGGATCTTCCCGTAGTGCAGAACGCAAGGCTTCATTAAACCCGTGCGTATGTAAATGCACTTCTCGTTGGTTTACCAAGCACTTTTTACTTTCATGTACAAACTCGATGGGATCTTCAATCGTTAAAATATGTCCGTGTTCATTTTCATTTTTATAATCCATCATCGCCGCTAACGTGGTGGACTTACCCGAACCGGTTGGCCCGGTAACCAACACTACACCACGCGGGTTATCGGCAATATCTCTGAAAATGCCCGGGCAACCCAATTCTTCCATGGTTAATACTTTCGATGGGATGGTACGAAAAACCGCAGCTGCACCTTTGTTAATATTAAAAGCATTCACACGAAAACGGGCAAGGTCCGGAATTTCGAATGAAAAATCCGTTTCTAAAAATTCTTCATAATCTTTACGCTGTTTGTCATTCATAATGTCATACACCAGCGAATGCACTACTTTATGTTCTAATGGTGGAACGTTAATACGTTTAATATCACCATCAACCCGTATCATTGGGGGTAAACCGGCTGACAAATGTAAATCGGAAGCGCCATTTTTAACGCCAAAAGCAAGTAATTCTGTTATATCCATAATGCCTTTCTTTTTTTCACATTAAATTATATATAATAGTCTAGCTGACAATTCGTTATCGGCCAGCAATGCATTTTCTAAACTACATTGTCAGCCAATAGAGGGCAAGAGAACTTTTATCCTTATCAGCACCCCCTTTAACTATTTCAAAGCAATATATAATGACTAAATTAGCGCAACGCCTTAAAGCCGTACAAACACAGATCACAAATAGCGCAAAAGCCTGCCGACGTAACCCGGATGAGGTGCTATTACTTGCGGTAAGCAAAACCCAACCCATCGAAGCGGTTAAAGCCGTTGCACAAGCAGGACAAACCCGTTTTGGCGAAAATTATTTGCAGGATGCCTTACCCAAAATACAAGCTCTCAATGAAGCAGGCTTTAATCTGGAATGGCATTACATTGGCCCCATCCAGTCTAACAAAACCCGTGCGATTGCTGAGAATTTTCAATGGGTACACAGTGTCGATCGTCTGAAAATAGCCCAGCGACTCAATGAACAACGGCCAGCGGATCTGCCTCCTTTAAAAGTCTGTATTCAAGTCAATATTGATAATGAACCACAAAAAGCGGGCATAACTGCGGCTGAATTAAATAACCTGGCCGAGGCAATTAATGCCCTCCCCCGGCTTGAACTGCATGGACTGATGGCCATTCCAGCCGCCACCGCTAGCCTGCAACAGCGACATGCCGCTTTTGCTGAATTACGCCAATTATTCAATGCTTTACCACAAACGAATACATTGGATACACTATCAATGGGCATGAGTCATGATCTTGATGTTGCTATCGCAGAAGGAGCCACCATCGTGCGGATTGGCACGGCTATTTTTGGGCCAAGAAAACCCCAACCCAAAAATTAGCACCTGAATATAAAACCGGGTAATCTAAAAAATCACTTGGCAAATTAATAACTTATCCTTTAGGCTAGAGCCTATGACACAAACAAATACTTCCTTTACAGTGGGCTTTATCGGTGGCGGCAATATGGCGCGCAGTATCATCGGTGGACTGGTTGCCAACCCTGACTCGCAAATCAAAATTCAGGTATTTGATCAATCGGCTGACACTTTAAAAGCGCTCACCAATGACTTTGCACTGACTCCGGCAAGTTCCAATCAGGCACTGATTGAACACTGCGATGTGGTCGTATTGGCGGTGAAACCCCAGGTAATGCAATCGGTTTTAACAGCATTGGATGCCAGCCAGACATCAGCCGTCTTTTTATCGATTGCCGCCGGTTTAAAAATCGCATCATTGGCCAAATGGCTTGATCATGATGTCGCTATCATTCGAGCCATGCCCAACACCCCGGCCTTGGTTCAATGCGGTGCAAGCGGACTTTATGCCAATGCACAGGTATCCAAACAACAAAAACAATATGCCGATATTATTATGCAAGCAACAGGTATTGCCTTGTGGGTTGATAGTGAGGACTTACTAGATGCCGTTACGGCACTGTCCGGCAGTGGCCCTGCTTATTTCTTCTTAGTCATGGAAGCCATGCAAACTGCAGCTGAAAAACTGGGACTGGATGCCGAAACAGCTCAACAACTGACCTTACAAACAGCTCTGGGAGCCGCCACGCTGGCCTCCCGGAGTACGGATTCCCCGGCCACCTTACGGCAACGTGTCACATCACCGGCAGGTACCACCGAACAAGCAATTCATACTTTGCTTAATAACCAACTGATAGAAATATTTGGCAAAGCCATGCAAGCGGCTTATGATCGTTCAAAAGAACTTGCACTCGAACTTGATAAATAGGAAAAACAAATGGGCTCACATCTTGGAAATGCCAGTACCTTTTTAATCAGTGCCTTATTCGGTGCCTATATTCTGGCCGTTATGTTGCGCTTTTTATTCCAGTGGGTACATGCCGATTTCAGTCATCCAATTTCACAGTTTATCTACAAAATAACCAATCCACCGCTTGTACCCCTACGCCGCTTTATCCCCGGCTACCGTGGTATTGATTTCGCTGCGATTGTACTGCTGCTTATATTACAAACCATTGAGTTCTTAATTATCGGTCTGCTGCCTGGCCAACCGATGCCCACTTTCCCCGGATTGATCCCATGGGCCTTGGCCGAATTAGTCAGTTTGTGGATTAATATCTACATTTTCGGCATTTTAATTCTTGCCATTGTCAGCTGGATTAATCCAATGGGTTACAACCCCGTGGTCGGGCTACTCAGCCAACTCACCAATCCAGTGATGCAGCCCATTCGCCGCTTGATCCCCCCTATGTCAGGGCTGGATTTGTCCCCAATGTTTGCCTTACTTGCGCTCACCTTTATCAAGCTGGCGTTTGTAGATTACCTGGTTTACCTTTTTAAAAATCTTGCCTTTCCCCATGCAAAATACCTTTTTTAACTGGAAAAACAATAATTTAATATTACATGTTATTATCCAGCCGCGCGCCAGCAAAGATGAAATTGTTGGCCTCCACAATGGCCGGTTAAAAATTCGTCTCAAAGCGCCACCTGTCGACGGCAAAGCAAACCAGCACCTTGTTCGATATTTAGCCCAGCTTTTTAGGCTTCCCAAAAATACGATTAAAGTGACCAAGGGACAGTCCAGCCGGCTAAAAACACTGCAAATTAATGCTGCCGGTCAATTTCCACCTCTTCTTCAGCCCTTTACAGCACACTAAGCCCTTAAATTTCGGCTAAAATTTTAAATTGAGCTGCCGTTAACCTATGCAGGCTGACAGTAAAGTGTTCAACTTTCGTCACATTTTAATGTGATAGTTCAATAAAAGCGTGTACTTTACTGATATTTAAAGCTATATTTATTAAATTAAAATTTATTACCGAGCAAAATAAATGGCAACAGAACGCTTTACAGA
>JALXDW010000062.1 GCA_027070385.1 Chromatiales bacterium | reverse complement strand
GAAAAAATTCACGAGGAACATAAATCACTTGGAAAAATGTCAGGTGCTGAATGGGCTTTGATCAGTGTATTTGTACTGATAGCACTGTTGTTTATGATGGGGAAAGGCAGCCCTATTCTGGAACTGCACGGGTTTAAGTTGGGTGTGATAGGTCTGGTTGGTATTCTCATTATGTTTACACCCGGATTATTCCCTTTTAAATGGAACGATATTCAGGCTAAAACAATCTGGGGTACCTTCCTGTTACTCGGCGGTGCCATTACTATGACAGCGGCAATGGCCAAATCAGGTTTGGCACAATGGTTGGCCGATGGTATCCATGGTGCTGTTGTCGGGCATGAATGGTATATGATCCTGTTAATCATGATGGCCGGTACACATATTATTCGTATTGGCATGTTGTCGAATGTTGCTGCTATTGCAATGTTAGCTCCGATTGTTTTTGCGATGGCACCTGCACTTAACCTGCATCCGGTTGCTTTTACTTTACTGGTTTGTGATACCGATACATATGCTTACCTGTTACCAACACAAATTACCGCAGCGGTGATTGCATATGGCTCGGATGAGTTTAGTGTAACGGATTATTTCAAAGCAGGTTGGGTATGTGTGCTGATTGCTATTGCTTACGGTATCCTTATTATGGCTCCGTGGTATGCGCTATTAGGTATGCCCGTTTGGGATGCAAGTGTTCCATGGCCGTTTTAAATTTGTATTAATCGCTTTTGGCGAATAACTTATCGCGGAGGTAAAATCATATTACCTCCGCAAAATAAAATTTCTGAACTATTTTATATTGAAGGTGAATTCATGAAAAAAATGACCGATGCAGAGTTAAAGAAAAAACTCGGTGATTCTTATACCGCACCTGCCGGTTTATATGCAAAAACAAAAGACATGCCTTTTCTTGGCAGTGTCAGTTGTAATATCGAAGAAATGGTTGCTGGCTCATGGCAGGAAGTCATTATTATTTATACGCTGGGTCAATCGGGGATGGCCGATGGTTCATGGTTTAAAGCCACCTTCCGTTTTTATTCTGATTGGGAATTGTTTCAAACAACCGAACCATCTGGTGCCAATTACATTTCAGCCGAATACCATGCTTGTCCAACATTGGAAGGTCAAAGTCCGGCATCGGTACAAAAGTTATCAGTACGTTTTGATCAGAAAGGTCATGAACGACCTTTTCAAAAAGCAGTCATTGTTGATACTTATGACGGCTATTTAAAAGCCGGGGATCAGATTGTGATTCGTCTGGGGGATCGTCGTTTTGGTGGGCCAGGCACACGGGTGCAAACCTTTACCGAAGAATTCTTTAAATTCCGCTGCTATGCAGACCCATTAGGTACGTCACGTTTTGCAGCGGTTGAACCAGACTTAACCATTAATATTAAGCCAGGTGGTCCTGCATTATTACAGTGGGCAGGTTCACGACTGGTAAAACAGGGTGAAAAAATTCCGTTAAGGATTCGGGCTGAAGATGAGTGGGGTAACACTTGCTGGTCACGCCCGGAAAAAGTGCATATTCGAGCAACGCTTGATGGCAAAGCATGTTATGAAAAAGATATTACGTTGCCTGAAGAAGGCTGGTCAGTACAATTACTTGAAGACATGCCAACGGATAAACCCGGTGAACTGGAAATTGTTGCAACCATGCCGGAGCATCCTGCTGTTAAACACCATACTTTCTATGTCACTGTCGATAAAGATATTGACTTCCCTCGTATTTATTACACGGATTTACACGTACACTCTGAAGATACAGTCGGAACCAACTCCACCAGTTACAACCTGACCTATGGACGTGATGTAACCGGGTTAGATGTATTGGCCTTTGCGCACAATGACTTTAACATTACGACTGAACGTTGGAAAAAAACCGTTGAATTGATTCGTGAGATAACCAAAGACGGTGAATTTGTTGCTTACCCGGGAACAGAGTGGTGTGGCAGTTCCTGTGCCGGGGGCGACCATAATGTTATCTTTTTACACGATGATGAGCCGGAGTTTCCATACTTAAAAGATGGTACCCATGTGCGTTCAGTTGACTGGAACGAAGATACCGGCACTACTGTTGCCGATCCGGGAGCCTGGCCGTTGGAAGAATTATGGGCCGCGTATATTGATGATCCGGAAGGGCATTTGTTAACACCGCATGTAGGTGGGCGGCGTTGTATCCTTGACTGGCACCACCCTGAGTTGGAAAAACTGATAGAGATTGGTTCGGCTTGGGGACACTTCGGTTGGTTATATGAAGATGCGATGCGACGTGGTTACAAAATAGGTGCAAGTATGGCCGGTGACGAACACCGTGGTCGTTGCGGTGGTGGTGTACCGGGTACTGCTGTTTTTGGAACCAAGGGCGGGATTTCCGGTGTTATCTCTCCGGCATTATCGCGTAAAGCGATTGGTGTTGCTTTACGTGAACGCCATACTTTTGCCTCAACCGGTGAGCGTACCTTTGGTTTGAGTACTTGTGGTAACTACATGATGGGTGACGAATTTGAACATTCAGGTGCAGCACAAATTAACTACCGTTTTCTGGGTGATTCGGGCTGGGATGAAATTATTGCCTATGATCACGAAGGTGAAATATGGCGCCGCGATCTGCAACAGGAGCTGGGTTACTCGGATCGTAAAGTCCGTTTCCGTTGGGGGGGGGCACGTATCAAAGATCGTTACCGTTGGGCTGTGTGGAAAGGTACGATCACTATTACGAATGCCGTTATCAACGAATTTGAAGGGCTGGGTTTTGAACACAAGGAAGAAACTTGCTGGCGTGAAAATCCAACCACGATTGGTTTTAAGAGTGACACTTATGGTGATATTGATGCAATCGAGCTGGATGTCTCACATCTGGCGACTGCAAAAATTAAAATCGAAGGTACCATTGATGGCTATGTAAAAGTGGGTGACCCGTTAAAAGGTAATCCATTTGTTCATTGCCCAACATTCAGTTGGGAATTTACAGGTGCCGAGTTATTGGAGGCTGCACGCCTGAAAAAAGATTTACCGGGTGTTGACATGTTCCTGGGTATGGAACGCATGAGCGATTCACCCGCACCGCGTGAAGTGACCGGTAACTTTGAAGTGCCACCTAAGAATGGCCCACATGGACATCGACCGGTTTATATTGTTGCGCATCAGGTTGATGATGCCAAAATATGGACATCGGCCATGTTTATAACGTTTAAATAATAATAAGAAACAGCTCCTCCCACACCATTACAGGACAAAAGATACCGGACATGCTCACCCGGTTCTTTTGTTCTGTTTTTTTTCAGGCGATTCAGAGGGTTATTTTTTCCAGACCATGCTCTTGATAAATACATTGTGCTGCATCGCTGAGCATAAAATTCAGAAAGGACTGGCCCCATTCACCCGGGTTGTTCATTAAACCAAGGTGGTAATCCGTGGTTACCGGTGTACGGGTTTTAATTTCAATGAATTCGAATTCATCAGGGAATATACGTGTGTAGCGCAAGCCCAGGTGGTAATACACAATAGCGACATCAGCATGATTCGCATAAAGGGTCTGTGGGACTTCCCTGTGGTGAATCGATTCACCAAATATGACCCGTTTTGAATCATGGGCAATTAAATCAGCGAAGGCTTGTATATCAAGCCCTTGTTCTTCCGCACTGAGCAGTAACGTTTTTTTATAGACCTCATAACTCGCTGACTCAGTAACGGGGTTGGACAACGTCAGTCGAACATCATCACGTAAACAATCGGCAATACTGGTAATGGATTTAGGGTTGCCTTTTTTAACCAGCAATACATTACCGCGACTGCGTGCAAAGGCTTGATGAGAGGTAAGCCTGTTTTCGGTGATAAGCTTATCGAGAATATTTTTAGGACTGATAAATACCTGTGGCATGACATTCAGGTGTAAATTACCGAGCATCAGTCCAGCATTTAAAACAGACTCAAGGATAACTCGGGGCGGTGTCGTTGCATAAAAGATATCAACAACATCCGGGTAGTGCTTTAAAAAGGCCCGACAGCAAGCTTCCAGCGCCATATGGTGGTTACCATCAGAAAAGACCACCAATTTTGCCGCCAGTGGGTCACCGTGAAAGTCCAAACAAAGATTAGAGCCGCCCTGGTGCCAGCCAAAGTCATTCGCGTAACCGGGCTGGCTTGCTTCTAATGGCCAATTTAATCGTCTGTGCATAAACCAAATATATGTAACTGGTTGATTAAAAGCAACTTTTTATCCGCATCCAGAGTAAATTTTTGCTTAAAATACATTCTTTTTTAGAGTATACTAGCGCGCCTTGTCGGGGCTTAAAGCCCGGCTATGCAGGCCGCCCGTTTTTCCAGTCAGGCGGCTGTTTTATATGGCTACATAGCTCAGCTGGTTAGAGCACAACACTCATAATGTTGGGGTCCCTAGTTCGAATCTAGGTGTAGCCACCATATTGTTCAAAAGGTCAGACAGTTTTTGTCTGGCCTTTTTTTATGAAGATTCGCTCTGATGTCTTTACAAATTCTGTGGTCAGGGTGTTAGTGAAGTAAATCGTAAATTTTCTTTAATAATGTTTTAACGCTATAGGGTTTTGACAGTAACTCATTATGTAACCGGGTTGCTGCTCTGTCTATATGGCGGTCATCACTAAAACCACTGACAAGTTGAATTTTTATCTGTGGGTATTTCTGTTGAATAATTGCTGCCAGTTCGTAGCCATCCATGTCGGGCATAATCACATCCGTTAATACGATATCAACGGATGTGTCTCTTAAAATATCCAGTGCTTGTTGACCATTTTCGGCTGTTAATACAGAGTAATGGTGTTGGGTTAGTGTTTCTTTGGCAAGATTGACCAAAGCGGGTTCGTCATCAACAACCAGTATTGTTGCATTACCGTAAAGTGGTTCTGTTTTTTTCTGATAATTGTCCTGTTCAGGCAATCCTTTTTTATCGATATCATATCGAGGAAAATACAGTGTAAATTTTGAACCTTCATCCGGGATAGAATCTACTTTTATGGCTCCACCACTACGCTCAATAAAGGCAAATGTTTGGCTTAATCCCAGCCCTGTTCCCTGTTCTCCTTTAGTCGAAAAGAAGGGGTCAAATATTTTTTCCCGGGTAACGGCATCCATTCCACAGCCATTATCAATAACACGTAATAAAACATAATCTCCCTGCTTTATATTTAATAATCGGGCATCAAGTTCATCGATATGTTTATTGCAAGTTTCAAAAACCAGATTACCTTCATTTTCCATCGCATGCATTGCATTGATGCTCAGGTTAAGAATGGTGTCTTCGAGATCATTGCTATCGACAAAGATAGGCCAGATTTTATCATCAAGACGGTATACCAGTTTGATGCGTATTGTAAGTGCCTTTTCCAACATGCTTTTTTCATTGAGCAATAACTGGTTTATATTTAAAATATGTTCAGTTGTGGCTCTTTTTCTGGAAAAAGATAACAGTTTTTTGGTCAGGTTACTGCCACGTTTACCTGCATGTATAATTTGATTGATGTACTCTGTTACATTGGGTTGTTTATCGGTAATGGTTTGTTGTAATAATTCCGAGTAACCTATAATCACGCCAAGCATATTATTGTAATCATGCGCGATGCCACCTGTCAGTTTACCTAATGCATCCATTTTCTGGCTTTGGCGCAGTTGTTCTTCTTGTAATTTACTGTAAGTCAGGTCATGACAGGTTCCTATGAAACGCCGTTTGCCACTACCATTATCCGGTAATTCTGCAATCAATAAACGCATCGGGAATATTTCACCATTTTTACGCAGACCTTTTACTTCCCGACCAATACCAATAATCTTTTTTTCGTTGGTTGTAATGTAATTTTGCAAATATCCATTATGTGCGCTGCTGTATGGTTCTGGCATAAGTTGATTAACATTCTGATGAATCATGCTCTCTGCTGAGTAACCAAAAATATCTTCAGCCGCCTTGTTAAAGGTAATAATTATTCCATCTTCATCAATAGTAATAACAGCATCCACCATATTGTGAAGAATTTCATGTTGTTCACGTTCTTTCTGGCGAAGGCTTTCACGTAGTTTATATTGTTCGGTTACATCATTAAAAACGAGTACCATACCTTCTATTTTTCCTGATGTATCACGTATGGGGGCTGCTGAATCTGCAATTTGATATTCCGTATTGTCTTTGGCGATAAGGGTAGTGTGGTTACTCAGGTATACGGTTTCACCCGTTGCAAGTACTTTTTCAACAGGGTTTTCAATGACTTCACGTGTGGAAGCATTGACGATACGAAAGATATCCTTGACCGATAAATTGATGGCTTCATGTTGTTTCCAGCCGGTCAGGTTTTCTGCAACAGGATTCATTCTTGTTACTTGTGCATTTTTATTCGTTACAATAACAGCATCACCAATACTGTTTAGTGTAACAGCGAGATTTTGTTCGCGCTCCAGGAGTTGATGATGGCGTTGTTGTATTTCCTCTGCCATTTCATTAAAAGATTTAGACAATTCTGTAATCTCATCATCGCCTTTAAGAATAATACGTTGGGAATAGTCGAAGCGGGCCATATCTTGAGTAGCAGATCTGAGTTGCTGAATCCTTTTGCCTATATTTTTCTGGAAATACCAGGCCAGCCCCAGCCCTGTTACCAATAACATAATCAGTTCAGGTATAAAAGATATCCGTAGTTGTTGTTGTGCAATTTGTTTGGGTTTGCTCAGGTCGTAGTGGACATATAGAAAACCGACTTTATCGGAACGTACAGATGTTTCAGATAGCCGACCCAGTTTGATCGGTGTTATGGCGGATAAAAACATATTATCAGCAGAAAGCCAGATACTGTTTTTGAGTGTTTTGGATAGTACAGGAAAGCGATTTGCCGCATTTTTATAATTCTCGGCGGATAAAACTTCACTTAACTGCTTGCCCAATATCGATAGTTTGGTTGCAGCAATAATTTTTTGATTATGATCAATTAAAAGCGCCTGCTTCAGATGGTAATCAACAGCCAGAGCTGTGATAGTCTGTTGTATTTGTGCCTGACTATTTTGTTCGGACAGGTATCCCAATATTTGTTGTTGTGATATTAGTAGTCCTTTTACATCATTGATTTCTTTATTTATTATTTGTTGTTTTAATGTTAATGATGATTGCCAGTACAGGAAAGCAGCTTGCAGGATGACAATGGATATTAATATAATAAATATTTTCAGGCTGATGTTATAACGAAATATATTATTAAATTTCACTGTGCTTACACCCCGGCTTGCTGTTTAGTACTCTTTTTTAAAAAGCAGTTCAGGATTAACGCTGTGGCTGATTAGTTTTTCTTTGAGCATAATATCAGATAACTTTTTTACCGTTTTTAGCAGTTCAGGATTGTCTGGATTGAGTAATTGTTTGTTTCTGTTTTTGTCCGGTAACACCAGTCCTTGATAGGCATTCAGAGTATCCTGAGCATTGAGTTGCATACGCAAGCCGAGTATTTTTGCTGATTCAAGAGGCTGTGCTTTAATCATTGCTAATGCCCGATACCAGCTTTTTAACAGATATTTCAGGTTCTCCGGGTATTGCTTTAAATAGGAATTTTGTACAACCAGTACATCAACAATTTCTCCCGGAATTTGACTGCTATCAAATATTTGTTTGCCACCTATTTTTAACAGTTTACTGCGAATCGGTTCAAAAGTAACAACAGCATCCACACTTTTATTTCTAAAAGCCTTTTCCTGTTTTGATATTTCAAGCTGAACGATATGAATGGATTGTTTGCCAATTTTAGCCAGTTCGAGAACTCTTGATATAACGTAGGCTCCAAGAGCATCGCCTTCTACACCGATTCGCTTTCCTTTAAGATCTTGTAATTTATTAATACCGGGTTGTGCAATAATAACATCGGCTCCGTTTGATATATCCATAACCAGAATAATACGGATATCATCCTCACTCTCCTGTAGTAACAGCACTTCATCGAGGGTAAGTGCTGCAGCATCAATAAGATTGTTCCGGAATGCCTGAATGGTTTGTGTGCTGGAAGAAAATTCGATTAAACGTACTTTATTTTCATTAAGAAAACCTTGTTGTCGGGCAAGATACAGTGGTTCATAACCGGGCCAGACATTGGTGCCTAAGCGGAGGGGCGGAGCTTCACTATTGGAACATGCGCTGAGCCATAAAAGCAGCATGATAGAAGATAAAAATTTTAATAATCTCATTTTAAGCCTAATATCTTAAAGGAAAACAGACTCTGGTCAGTCTCTCTGAAGATAATATTTTATATTCTTAATGAATTTCCAATGTTTAAGGTTCGTATATATATCATTAAAAAGCAAGTTTTTTGCCTGTATTCAGGGCTGAAGGCTGGTTTAAAACCATTCAGACCGGTTGTAGTATCATGCTGGTATGAATTTAGCCACAAAGTAGTGACTTTTGTTAGTAAAGGATAAACTATAATTTGAGTGGCTACGCTACGAGAAAAACAAGCACAAAATCAATGCAACTTAATTTATACCAAATAAAAAAATTATTGTCCCGAAAAATGGCGACGATTTTACATCGGCAAGTATTTATTATGGCTGGTAGTGAA
>JALXDW010000061.1:1271-2545 GCA_027070385.1 Chromatiales bacterium | reverse complement strand
TGCTGATGATTATCTAAAAGTAACCGACACACTGGATGTCTGGTTTGATTCCGGGGTGACACATTATTCTGTCATGAATCAAATGGTTGGTGTTAAAGATTACCCGGTTGCTGATTTATATCTGGAAGGTTCGGATCAACATCGAGGCTGGTTCCAGTCTTCGCTTTTAACCTCGGTTGCAATGCAGGGTGTTGCACCTTACAAGTCGGTTTTAACACATGGTTTCGCTGTGGATGCAAAAGGGCAAAAGATGTCCAAGTCCAAAGGTAATGTGATAGCACCACAAAAAGTCATTAAAAATCTGGGCGCAGATATTATTCGTTTGTGGATTGCTGCAACGGACTATACCGCAGAAATGACAGTGTCCGATGAAATATTAAAACGGGCATCGGATGCTTATCGACGTATTCGGAATACAGCGCGTTACCTGTTATCTAATATTAATGATTTCGATCCAACCAAGGATTGTGTAGCAACTGAAAATCTGCTTGAACTTGATAAATGGGCTATTGAAAAAACTGCACGTTTACAACAACGTATTCAAACAGCTTATGAGAATTATGATTTTCACAGCATCTATCGAATGATACATAACTTCTGTGCGATTGAGCTGGGCAGTTTTTATCTGGATATTACCAAAGACCGTCAGTACACCATGCAAGCAGACAGTTTAGGGCGACGTTCATCACAAACGGCAATGTATTACATTAGTGAAGCACTGGTACTCTGGATGGCTCCCATTTTAAGTTTTACTGCGGAAGATATCTGGCAAGCCATGCCTGAAAATAAAACCGATACCACCGGCCACCGTGAAAAACGTGCAGCATCGGTATTTTTGAATACCTGGTATGAACTGGCTCAATGTTATGCTGATGAGGTCGCGGCAGATAAAGCCTTGTCACAATGGGATAAAATATCCGAAGTACGTGATGCTGTATACAAGGAACTGGAACGTTTACGTGCAGAAGGTGCTATTGGCTCAGCACTTGAATCAAAAGTAACCCTTTATTGTGGTCGTGAGATTTATGATGTGCTTGCGGCTCTAGAGGATGAACTACGTTTTGTAATGATTACATCTTATGCCAATGCTGAACTTGTTGTTGAAAATCCACCGGATACAGCAGCCCATTTTACTTTATCAAGCAATGACGAGATCTGGGTGGTTGTGACCAAAGCGGAAGAAGCCAAGTGTACGCGTTGCTGGCATTTACGGGCTGATGTAGGTAGTCACACTGCACACCCTGAACTTTGTGGTCGTTGTATTGAAAATGTAG
>JALXDW010000061.1:0-1261 GCA_027070385.1 Chromatiales bacterium | reverse complement strand
AAATGTAGAAGGCAAAGGCGAGGAGCGTCACTTTGCGTAACTGGATGCTCATTACATTTACCATCATTATTATTGATCAGCTTACCAAATATATTGCCGTTGCAAAGCTGAAAATTTATGAAGCTGTTACTGTGATGCCAATGTTTAATTTTACCCTGATGCATAATGAGGGGGCTGCCTTCAGTTTTTTAAGTGATGCTGGTGGCTGGCAACGTTGGTTTTTTACTGCGGTTTCGTTGATTGTGAGTGTCTTGCTCGTCGTATGGATTAAAAAACTAAAAGCAGAAGAAAAAGTTCAGGCTCTGGCTTTTTCTTTGATTCTTGGTGGAGCTATCGGGAATTTAATTGATCGAGTGCGTTTGGGTTATGTCGTCGACTTTATTGATGTTTATTACAATACAGCACATTGGCCGGCTTTTAATATTGCCGATTCAGCAATTACGGTTGGTGTGATAGTTCTGATAGTTGATACTGTTTTCCCAAATTGGCTTAAAAAAAATTAAAACACAAACATTAACCGTGTGATTGCCCGCAATAACCGCTATAGAGCCTGAATTTGTTTTATATTACAAAATAATTTTATTAAAAGAGTAGTCGATAATGACCGAAATAAGTCCCATCACAATCTGCCCCGGCAGTGAAGTAACCATGAATTTTACACTTAGTTTGCCTGATGGCACGATTGCTGATTGTACTGATGAGAATGAACCCATGACCTTTACCATGGGGGATGGTACATTGATCGAAGGCCTTGAAATGATGTTGTATGGTTTAAAAGAAGGCGACAAACAGTGTTTATCGCTTGATCCGATCGATGCTTTTGGTTTTCCTGATGAAGAAAATATTCACACGATGCCACGTGATGAATTTGATGATTCATTTAAACTTGAAGAAGGTGTTATTATTGAATTTGAAACACCATCAGGTGAAGCGGTACCGGGTACAATAAAGGAAGTGACTGAAACAGAGGTTAAAGTGGATTTTAACCATCCTTGTGCCGGTTTTGTTGTCACTTTTGATGTGGAGATTCTTGCAATTAAAGCAAGCCAGGCACAGTTAGATGCCATTGCCAATGGTGATTTTATACAGGTCGATATTGGTGATGATTCAATCATTGACGAGAAAAATTAATGCAGGTTTTATTAGCTAATCCACGCGGATTTTGTGCCGGGGTTGATCGTGCTATTGAGATTGTTGAGCGGGCACTGGATTTGTTTGAAGCACCTATCTATGTCCGTCATGAAGTGGTGCATAATAAATT
>JALXDW010000060.1 GCA_027070385.1 Chromatiales bacterium | reverse complement strand
AACCGAATAACTCTGCCAGTTTTTCACCGGGCTCATCGGCCACCATAAAAGCTTCACCCACCAGGAAGGCGTTGACTTTATTATCGCGCATCAGCTTTACATCGGCCGGGGTATGGATACCACTTTCGGTTACAACAACTTTGTCTAGCGGAATAGTATTAAGTAAACTCAGAGTGGTATCGAGGCTGGTTTCGAAAGTACGCAGGTTACGGTTATTAATTCCGATTAAGGCCAGGTCGAGTTTTAAAGCTCTGTCCAGTTCATCAGCATCATGCACTTCGACCAGCACATCGAGGTTTAATTTTGTTGCTAGATCCGTTAAGGATTCAAGTTGCCTATCATTCAGGCAGGCAACAATTAACAGGATACAATCGGCAGCCATCGCACGCGCTTCGTAAACCTGATAGGGGTCAATAATAAATTCCTTGCGCAATACCGGCAGGTTACAGGCTGCGCGTGCCTGTTTTAAATATTCGTCACTGCCCTGAAAAAAATCCACATCGGTTAACACCGACAGGCAACAGGCTCCGCCTTTTTCATAGGATGCAGCAATTTCTGCCGGGATAAAATTTTCGCGCATCACACCTTTGCTTGGGGACGCTTTTTTTATTTCGGAGATAACTGCCGGTTTACCTGCTTGAATTTTATTTTTTATTGCCTGTACAAAACCACGTACCGGTTCAGCTTTTTGCGCAGCAAGTTTTATATCGTCCAGTGAAACTTTTTGCAGACGCTCAGCAACTTCCTGCTGTTTGCGGGCAATGATTTTTTTTAGAATATCAGGGGTATTATTCATAATTATTTAAACGACTGGGATAACGTAACTAAATCTTCGAGTTTTTGTTTTGCAGCACCGGAGCTGATAACTTCGTCAGCTTTTTTCATCCCTTCTTCCAAAGAACCTGCAAGGCCGGCAGCATAGATTGCTGCACCGGAATTAAGTACCACGATATCCCTTGCCGGGCCTTTTACATTATCCAGTACACTGTTAATAATATTTAAAGACTCTTCAGCACCATTCACTGCAAGTTTGGATATATCCGTTGTATCAAAACCAAATTGTTCCGGTGTAATGGTATAGGTTTTAATTTTGCCATCTTTTAATTCAGAAATATGGGTGGATGCACCAATACTGATTTCATCCATGCCATCTTTTGAATGTACAACCAGCACATGGTGACTACCCAATTTTTTTAGAACCTCAGCAAGTGGTTCAACCAGCTCATCAGAAAAAACACCGAGTAACTGATTGGGAGCACCCGCCGGATTGGTTAATGGGCCGAGTACATTAAAAATAGTGCGTACTGCCATTTCCTTGCGTGGACCAATGGCATGTTTCATTGCACTATGATGCAGTGGTGCAAACATAAAACCCACGCCCACTTGTTCAATACACTGAGCCACTTGTTCCGGTGTTAAATTTAGATTAACACCAGCCGCTTCCAGTAAATCGGCGCTGCCCGACTTGCTTGAAACTGAACGATTACCATGTTTGGCAACAGTACCCCCGGCAGCGGCTACGACAAAAGTACAGGCCGTTGATATATTAAACGTATTGGAACCATCGCCGCCCGTTCCGACGATATCAATAATATGCTCCCCGGTTACTTTGACACCGGAAGCCAGTTCTCGCATGACGGTTGCGGCAGCGGCAATTTCATCAACCGTTTCACCCTTCATTCGCAGGCCAATCAGAAAACCACCTATTTGTGCTGGAGTGGCTTCACCAGTCATAATAATACGCATGACTTGGGTCATTTCTTCGGCCGTTAAATCTTTTTTATCCAATACACATTGAATGGCTTGTTGTATATTCATTTACTTATACCTGATTTATGGATTCTGGTTTTCGTGAGCCTTTAGTTGCAACTAAAAGGTGGTAAGCTACGGGGCAATAACCGTATTTAATTTACTTTTCCTCTAAAAAATTTCTTAACATATCATGACCATGTTCAGTCAATATGGATTCAGGATGAAACTGTATACCCTGAATCGGATATTCTTTATGTTTTATACCCATTATTTCATCCATACTGCCATCGGCATTTTCTGTCCATGCAGTGACCTCCAGACATTCCGGTAAGCTGGCTTGTTCGATCACCAATGAATGGTAACGCGTTGCTTCAAATGGATTCGTTAAACTTTTAAACACACCTTTGTCTGCATGATAAATCATGGATGTTTTGCCATGCATAATTTGTTTGGCATGAACAATCTTGCCACCAAAAGCCTGACCAATACTTTGATGCCCCAGACAAACACCCAGGATTGGTTTTTTACCCGTAAAGTGTTTAATTGCTTCAACGGATATACCCGCTTCATTCGGGGTGCAGGGGCCGGGGGAAATCACCAGTTGTTCTGGATTAAGTGCTTCGATTTCATCAATGGCGATCTGATCATTACGCACAACCTTAACATCAGCACCGAGTTCACCAAAATATTGCACCAGGTTATAAGTAAACGAGTCATAATTATCTATCATCAATAACATTATTTATGCACTCCATCTAAACCTGCAGCAGCCTGTTCAACGGCTTTAAATACTG
>JALXDW010000059.1 GCA_027070385.1 Chromatiales bacterium | reverse complement strand
TGAAGCCTCAGGACTGGGTTCGGGGACAGAACCCTAGTTTTTATACCCTGCAACTGGCTAGCAGTACAAATATAGAACTTATCAAAAAGTATTTTAATGAGAATAATTTAACAGGCAAAGCCGGTTACTATAAAAATAAGCGTGAAGGGGAATACTGGTATGCGCTTGTTTTTGGTGCATACCCAAGTGCCTCTGCAGCCAATGCAGCGATTGCTTCATTGCCTCATGATCTGAAAAAATGGTCACCCTGGGTACGAAAAATTAAAAGCATACATCGGGTAATGGTGTCTGATTAGAAACAGAACGTTTAAGTATGCTCTGATTATTCGTTTATAACGATATCCGCATTAATTGAGCGTTGCTTCTGTTCTTCAATATCATCAATTTCAATGACATCTCCCTGATTGATTCCTTCACAGCGAACACCTTCCTTATTCCACTTGTCTTCACTGATAAGAATTTCTGGCCAGAAGGGATAAGTGCGGCACTGAGTCGGTCTGACAGGATATACGCTGCACTTCCCTTCCTTGTTAAGTAGTATACAATGGCCTTTCTTTTTTGTGAGTGTTTGAGACAGATTGCGTTTCATACGAATGCCATAACCATGGTCAACCAGTTTTACCAGATAATCATTTTTAAAACATTCACTGTCGATCCCCATATAATCAATAATTCGCTCTATTTCTTTAGGATTGGTGCGTACATAAGCATATTTCCCGCCATAACAACATTGGCTGCATTGTGTGCATTTAAAGCGCAGTGGTGTTGTATGATAAAAAGCCATGTTTGCAGTGTTCTTTTTTTGAAAGGGGGTTTACACTATTATATAAAATAACAGGCCACAACATAAGTATTTTATTATATCCAGTAATTTCAATATGCATAAAAATAAAGGACAGAGATAGATGCGTAGCTTTCATTTAGTTCTTCTTTTAATATCACTCAGTTTTAATCTGGTAGCAAAACCATTTACAACCAACGATGTTCCTCAACCTTTAAAGCCTTGGGTTGACTGGGTTTTATTTGATGTAAAACAAGCCGACTGTCCTTTTCTTTATAATCAGTATTCGAATAAGCGATGTATTTGGCCAACACGCTTGGAACTTAACATTGACAGCAACAAGGCACGTTTTGCGCAAACCTGGCAGGTTTTTGATGCAAGCTGGATTATTTTACCCGGCAGTAAAAAACATTGGCCACAAAATGTGACTGTTAACAATCAGCAGGTTCTGGTTACGGAACGTAACCAATTACCGGCTGTATACCTGAAAAAAGGTTTGTACCGTGTCAGAGGTAACTTTTATTGGGAAGCAATTCCGGAAAGTTTGCAAGTTCCGCCAGAATCAGCAGTGGTCAATTTATACATCAAAGGTAAAAAAGTACATAGCCCGGAAATTAACCACCAGGGACGAATATGGCTGGTTGACAGTAGCGATGTTGAGCAGCAGTTGGAAAGTAATAAACTCATTCTGAATGTATACCGTTTACTCGATGACAAAATTCCAATGCGAATTGTAACGCGGCTAGACTTGCAAATTTCAGGCAGTTCACGGGAAGTGGATTTGGGGCAGGTGTTACTCAAAGGACAAATTCCTGTTTCTATCACAAGTCAGCTGCCAGCGTTGTTATCACACAAGGGGGATTTACGTTTACAGGTTAAACCTGGGCATTGGGTTGTTAGCGTGACTTCGCGTGCAAAAGATAACATAACACAGTTGCAAATGAATAAACTCAACAATGCTTTTTGGCCTGCAAACGAAGTCTGGGCATTTCAGAGACAAAATCACTTACGTATTGTTAAACTGGAAGGAGCAAGCCGTATTGATCCCAGACAAACAAATTTGCCTGAACAATGGAAAAGTTTACCCACATTCAGGCTCTCCAAAGGGCAGCAACTGCTATTGAAAGAAACAAGGCGAGGCGATCCGCAGCCACAATCCGACAAGCTTGCTCTTAAACGAACTATGTGGCTGGATTTTGATGGTAACGGTTACACGATCAAAGATGAAATAACGGGCAGTGTTACAAAATCATGGCGATTGGAAACCGGTTCGGATATCGAATTAGGTCGTGTGAGTATTGACCACGTACCGCAATTTATTACCCAAATTCCGTCTAAAAGCGGAGCATCAAATAAAGGGGTTGAAATTCGACGTGGTCGTTTAAATCTGGTTGCTGATAGCCGTTATCAAGGCAATGTAAGAAAAATACCGGCAACAGGTTGGCTGCATGACTTTAAAAGTGTTTCAACAGTTTTGCATCTGCCCCCCGGCTGGCGTATTTTTTCTGCAAGTGGGGTTGATAATGTGCCACAGACCTGGCTGCAAAAATGGACATTGCTTGATTTATTCCTGGTACTGATTATTTCCATTTCAATGGTACGCTTGTGGTCGTGGCAATGGGGATTATTCGGACTGATTACCATGTCACTTATCTGGCATGAATCCGGTATGGTACCTCAATTTATCTGGCTGAATTTACTCGCGGTTGTTGCGTTACTCAATGTGTTCCCCAAGGGTAAGAGTAAAAAGATTTTGTACTGGTATCAGA
>JALXDW010000058.1 GCA_027070385.1 Chromatiales bacterium | reverse complement strand
GGTATAACTACCTCTTTACTAACAGCAGACTTGTTATCAAGTTTTATCTGGTTTTTTACTATTACGGTTGTCTTGTTACTTGTCATTTCATTTTTTGTTTTCAAACGTCTTATTCGTGACCCGGTACTTAAAGTTGCAAGTGCAATGGAAGCTGAAGCACGTGGTGAATCCTATCGATTAAACGCACAAAACAGTCTGGACGAAATCAAGTTGCTGGATAAGGCCTTTAATTATATGCGAGAGCAGGTACGTTCCAGGCAACAACGGCTTGAAGCTGTTTTTAGTAATGCGGCTGAAGGAATCATTACAATTGATGCAGACTGTAAAATTGAATCCATTAATGATGCTGGCCTGAGAATTTTTGGCTTAACAATGGAAGCCAGTAAGAATAAATATTTATCTGATTTGATTTATAAATATGGTGATTCAGAGTTGTACCAACTTTTCCATCAGGATAGTTGCATCAACATGCCTTTTGAAGGTGAGTTTCAGGGCATTGGTGTAAATAAGGAGATTTTTCCTTTATCGGTGAAAGTCAGTCAAATGCAAGTGGGCGCGGATATCTTGTATATTTTAATGGTGGAGGATATCAGTGAACAAAAGGCTTTAATGGATAATCTGCAACATGTCGCAGAACATGATGCCTTAACGGGGCTATATAATCGCCAGTACTATTCTGACAACCTTGAACGCATTATTGAATGTGCGCATGAGAAACAATCGTTTAATATTGTTTGTATGTATCTGGATTTGGATAATTTTAAATATATTAATGACACCCTGGGACATATGGCTGGAGACAGGTTGCTCAAGGAAGTAACCGGATTACTCCATCAGCGAATGCGTAAGAGTGATTTACTTGCACGTATTGGTGGTGACGAGTTTTCGCTGGTATTTCTTGATATTGAACTTGATAAAGCCGCTAATCTTGCCAATAAGTATCGGCAATGCATAAAAGATTATCAATTTATTGAAGAGGGCAGAACCTTTAATGTGGGCTGTTCTATTGGTTTGGCCGCAATGAGTAGTGCAATCAAAAGTAAGGATGAACTGTTATCTCGTGCCGATGTTGCTTGCCATGAGGCAAAGCGTAAAGGGAAGAATTGTATTCATATCTATGATGATACTGATCAACAAGCTGTTGATAATTTATATGTCGATATGGGTTGGTCACAGCGGATTAAAACAGCGATTGAAAACAACAGCTTTGTCTTTGCAAAACAGCCTATCTGCCATACCGTTTCAAACACGGTTTTTGCTGAAGAATACCTGCTTCGAATGCTCGATGATGAAAAAGAAGGGCTGATCATGCCTGCCGGTTTTCTGGGCGCGGCAGAACGTTTTGACTTAATGCCTGAGATTGATAGGTGGGTTGTTTATAATGCCTTAAAAACCTATTCATTGAACAGCGAATCAAACAATACATCAGAAATACCGTGTATCTCAATTAATCTGTCTGCAAAGTCTGTCGGACATTCTGAAATATTTAAAGTCATTCGGGAATCAATCGATGAATTTGCCATTAACCCTGCAAAAATAATTTTTGAAATTACTGAAGACGTTGCAATTTCGGACTTCCCAAACGCGATTATTTTTTTAAATAAACTGCGAGACATCGGCTGTGCAACTGCTCTTGATGATTTTGGTGCGGGTTACAGTTCATTTTCTTATCTGAAAGAATTTCCGGTCGACTATGTTAAAATAGATGGTTCTTTTATTGTTGGAATTGAAAACAATAAACTGAATTATGCTTTGGTTAAAGCTATGCATGATGTTTGCACAACACTTAACAAAAAGACCGTTGTTGAATTTGTTGAAAACCAACAAGCACTGAATATATTAAAAGAAATCGGTGTTGATTATGTTCAGGGATTTTTTATTGCAAAGCCTGAACTGCTTAAATAGCCCTGCAGATTGTGTGCATAAAAAAAGCGTTCTCTCAAGAGAACGCTTTTTATTTTAAGATAACCGGCTCTGACTTAATGCGATGTTTCAGAATTGTCTGAACTGGAATCGCCACCACCTGTACCCGTTGCCGTGATTTCAATTGCATGCAGACCTTTCGGGCCTTCAGTACATTTGAATTCGACCGGTTGACCTTTTTTCAAGGTCTTGTAGCCTTCCATTTCAATTGCTGAAAAATGCGCAAAAATATCATCACCACCTTCTTCAGGTGCAATAAATCCATAACCTTTGGAATTACTAAACCACTTAACGACTCCTGACGACATGCCTCCCAACCTCCTTGATAATAACGTTAACTTGTTGATAGTACAGAGTTTATTAATCAGTGCTCAACCAATTAAACAGCAGTTACATGTCTATCATGCCTAACTATAGCTACTTTTTGGAATATTTCAGTATTTTATTGGATTTTTTGTAAATTTTTACTATGTAGCAGGGTAAACACTCTTAATGTAAGATAACAATTATGAACGATGAAAACGAAAATCAGTACCACGAAGACACAGGCCTGGCGGTCGAAGAAGCAAAACCTGAAATAAAACGTCCACCAATGTTTAAAGTTTTGCTGATAAATGACGATTATACTCCTAT
>JALXDW010000057.1:2227-2566 GCA_027070385.1 Chromatiales bacterium | reverse complement strand
GAATAGATGAATTCTGTTTCTGCCTTCTTCTTTTGATATATAACAAGCCGTGTCGGCGTTTCGCATGATTTCAGTCAGGCTTGCGGTTGTATGATCCAGCTTGGTCAGGCCAATACTCGCACCAACTTCAAATGAATTATTTGCCCATATAAAACGGAATGATTTAATTTCTTTGCGAATTTTTTCTGCAATGGCGAGCGCATTTTCAATATTGCAGTCTTCCAGCAAAATGCCAAATTCATCACCACCTAATCGGGCTAAGATATCACTTCGGCGTAATAATGATTGTAGCAGCAGTGACAGTTGTTTAAGAAATTCATCCCCGGCTTCATGGCCAGC
>JALXDW010000057.1:0-2217 GCA_027070385.1 Chromatiales bacterium | reverse complement strand
CAGTGTCATTAATAATTTTGAAATTATCAAGATCCATAAAACAGACAACATGCTGCTGGCTATTAAGTTGTTGGACAGATTTAAGTGCATTTTCCAGGTGGTGCTCAAACTGTCGCCGGTTAATCAGGCCTGTTAAACTATCATGGCTTGCGTAATATTTTAATTGTGAAGATAAAGCGCGTATCTCTGTTACATCCCTGAAAATAATCACTGCACCAGAGGTTCTTCTGTCTTCGGTTACGATAGGTGCGAGTGTATATTCAATTGCATACTCATTAAGATTTTTATTAACCAGTGTTCGGGGACTTTCTGCACTCATGATTACTTCAAGGTTTTCAATAACGCGTTCCAGCTCTGTATGGCTTGGTGTATCCGGGTCATGATCCAGTTCAATATTGAAGACACTGTAAAAATTTTGCCCAATCGCTTGTCGATGCGAATAACCGGTGAGTTCTTCAGCAACAGGATTTATTTGGGTTATTTTCCCATTGATATCGGTTGTGATGATGGCATCGCCAATCGAGTGTAAAGTAATTTCAGCCAGTTCTTTTTCCATATAAAGTCTGGCTTGTAATGATTTTGTGATATAGACAATAATATAGGTGATCACAATACCGACAAACAGGGCAATGATGGAAAGTATCAGAAGAATTTTCCAGGTGTTTTGTTGTTCCTGTTGTGCCTTTAGTGCAATGCGTTGTGAAGACATGTGCTGTATATTTTGTAGCTGCTTTAACAAGTCGAGAACTCTGCTTTGTAAAGGAATGGCTTTTGTTATCAGTAATTGATTGGCTTCCTTAATTCTTTCCTGCTGGACTAAGTCGGCAATCCGGTTTTGTAATGGGGCGGTAATGCGTGTGAGCCTGCCTTGTTTATTTAACAGTGTGCGTTCTTTATCCGATAAATTTGTTTTAAGCAATTTAATACGTGCATTTGCAAACTCTGATGCGTAGGCATTGAATTTAAGAAAGTTTTCATCCCGAATAAAGGGATCGGTAATGGATACCATGGTAAACAAACTGATACTGCGTTCACGTGCTGCATTGTACATGCGGGTAATAAGTTCAGATTTCATACCATATTGCTGTACAATTTCACTGACATGCTCATTGGTGCGTTTGTTTTGTATAATACTGGTGATCAGGATAAGGCTAAAAAGAACCACAATAACAATATAGCCCGAAATAATAATTTGGGGGGAATGTTCGTTCTGATTGTTATTTCCAAATAAGTTGAACAAAAGACGACCTAAACCCTTGTTTATTGTTGAGCTAAATTTTGGGAATAAATTTGCTGTAAGGGTTTAATTTTACCTCATTTGGGATAAAAAACATTCGCTTTTATTGAAATAGTGGTGGAGATCAAAAGCTGCTATCTGTCCGGGTTCGGGTTTTGAACCAGCCTGAATGCATATTTTTGGCCAGGGTTTGTGCCCGATTTAACCTATAGCTGGTGAATGAATTGGTGTAGAATCAACTACTTCATAAAATATTCTGGTTTAGTGCAACGTCTAATAACCTTAAAAAAAATGGTTTAATATGTCAGGAAATACAATCGGTAAATTATTCACGGTAACCAGTTTTGGCGAAAGTCATGGTGCAGCTATCGGCTGTATTGTCGATGGTTGCCCCCCCGGACTTGCATTGTGTGAAGCCGATATTCAAAAAGATTTGGAGCGTCGTCGTCCGGGTAAAACCCGCCATACTACGCAACGCCGGGAAACAGACGAAGTTGAAATTTTATCCGGTGTTTTTGAAGGTAAAACGACTGGTACACCGATTGGTTTACTGATTCGCAATATCGATCAGCGCTCAAAAGATTATGGCAATATAAAAGATCAATTCCGCCCTGGCCATGCGGATTATACTTATTTACAAAAATACGGCATACGAGACTACCGTGGTGGTGGGCGTTCATCGGCTCGGGAAACGGCGATGCGTGTTGCTGCCGGAGCGATTGCAAAAAAATACTTGTTTGAAAAAGCCGGTATTATGATTCGGGGCTATATGGCACAACTTGGCCCGATTAAACCTAAAACATTTGATTGGGATGTGGTCGAACAAAACCCCTTTTTCTTTCCCGACGCAAGCCCAATGGCGCAGCTAGAAACCTCTATCCCTCGACTGCAGTCGCTGTGGTCTCCATCACCGCCACGGGCACCGGTCGCCGCCCCGCGGCTCGCCCAGCCACGGGGATCACGGGATGTGCCCCGGGTAG
>JALXDW010000056.1 GCA_027070385.1 Chromatiales bacterium | reverse complement strand
GATACGGCTGATACATCTTTGTTCGCCATTCCAAATCGTAAGTTCCATTGTGCATTCTTCCCAATCTGGCTATCAATGCTAGTATAGAACCCATAATTACTTGTACGGTTACTGCTGTTATCAAGTTGTTCATGATCGGCTGTATTTAGCCAGATTCCTGGGCGAATACTTCGATCTAACAAAGCAAAATCAAGTTCGATAGCAGCAAAGACACCCTTACCGGGGGCATTGATATCGAATAGTTGGGCATAGGATGCTTTTGAATTGTCAGCAAGTCCGTGTGAACTGCCAAGAAAAAGAAGCAACCCGGGTAGTGATGGTTTACGAGTAATATGCCAAGCCGTGGCAAGAGTATAGTCAGGAAAGTGGATACTCGGGTTGTTGATAAAACTCGTACCGATGAACTGGCGGGTTTCATCATTGGCAATCTCACTGCTATCCAGTAAGCCGGCCGGATCAATCAGACCAGTATACAGATAGCCGGAGGGTAATGTCCAAGTATAGTGTAATTCTGAAATTTGCAGGCGTCCTTCAGCATTGCTGTCCAGTGCTGAACCGGCATCACCATTCGCTGTTGGCAATATATTGGAAACAGCGTTGGTTTTTGCTGTGGTACTGCCTTCGGCATAGATGGTTAACTTACCAGAACCCAGTGGTACCGTTGATAACAAATCCAATGATGCCAGAAGTTCGCTATGGATCTGGTGACTATTTACCGACTGATATGTCATTGTATAGCCACCCTCGAGTGAGGGTTTTTCGACGGTTTTGTTGACGGCTCCATGCCGAGTTTCAATTTCGTGAGCAAAAATATTGCTCACGCTACACAGTAGTAATACTACTGTAAGCATACAGTGTTTATTCATTTTGTTGTTTCCTCCAGCGCACTCACCCGCGCGCGGTATAGCTACCCAAAGGCAGACGGAGGAAGAAAAATACAAGCGAACAGAGAGAACGACCTGTCAGCCGCAACATCGCCCTCCGCAATGCCAACCAATAACTTCAGGCCGGTCTCCGGACTCGCGAGTGATATTTCTATCTGCAGTTCGCCTTCCCACATAAAAAATGCAGTGACTATATGAACTGTTTTAGCTCGCTTACCGTTGCGGGGGCAGTGCCGGGTTTGTACTGATTTTTATCAGTACGCACCGGCTTCCCGTTTCATCCCTTGGATGGATACCCTTGGGACACCTGAAGCATAAGCGCCAAACTATAACGATATAACCGGCAAGCTGTCAAGAAACAAAATATAAGCCCTATCGGAAAATATTGATAATGATTAAAGATATTGAGCCAGCCATAACCGAAGTCGTAAACCCCAACCCGTTGTATAGCCTGCTTCACTAAAAACGATTTCACCCCGTGAGTTAAGAATAAAACTTACCGGTACAGCTTTTACGCCATAACGAGCAGCCAACTGACCGTCTTCATCGGCAATCACTGAAAAAGTAAGATTTTCTGCCTGCATATAGCGTTTTAAAATAGTAACGTCACCCGATTGCATTGCGATGCTTACAACGGTGTAGTCATGACTGAGTGATTCAATGCTGTCTTGTTCAAACTTGCAAACCGGGCACCAGGTTGCCCAAAAATGAAGTAATAAAGGTTTGTTTGTATGATATTTAGACAGATTAAAAGATTGACCCGATAACAATGTTGCTGAAAGAGCAGGGGGAGTATCACTGACCAGATCGCGTTGTGTATATATTTTTATACCCAGGTACACACTAAGCAGCAATATTAACTGCAAAATAACGGATAGAATTTTTTTTCCGTTCAAGTTTTTAATTAATTTCATCATTCAGTTATTTTACACTAAAATCAGATTAAAATTTTATCCATCAGTTGATGAAGAGACGTTAATGATTGAGTTATCCAGACATTTATTTATAAGGTTACACGACATTGAAATTCAGGCAGTGCGGGCACAAGGTGCAGGTGGACAAAATGTTAACAAAGTATCATCAGCAATTCACTTGCGCTTTGATATTAACGCTTCATCCTTGCCCACTATTTATAAGCAGCGTTTGTTACAGTCAAGCGATAAACGTATTACCAATGCGGGTGTGTTAATTATTAAATCACAACAATATCGTACACAGGAAAGAAACAAACAGGCTGCACTGGAAAGATTAAAACAGGTTGTTAATCAGGCACTGATTATTTCAAAACATCGGTACAAGACAAAACCTACAAAGGCCTCAAAACGGAAACGTCTTGAATCCAAAAGAAAGCGAGGGGAAATAAAAAAATCACGCTCAGGCAAATTTTATGATTAACCAGCCTGGTAGATAGACGCTAGTTTATTGATAGGCCGGTTTCACGGTATTGTTTAATCACATTATTAATCGTGACCTCAACAGACTCAGAGCAATTTGCAAAAAACAAACGCTCAAACAGAAGCTTGCCACGTTTTTCAAAAACAGGGTCAAGAAATTGGTGCACAAATCCTTGTGTGACATGCACATTACTAAAATCAATTTCTATTTTTTTGTAATAAACAAGCATTTGTTCGAGTTCTTCACGACAAGTATTTGCCGTTTCTGGAGAGCTTAGAAAAGTGATAGAAGTGAATTTGGAT
>JALXDW010000055.1:7733-8698 GCA_027070385.1 Chromatiales bacterium | reverse complement strand
AGAAACTGGATAATAAATGCTTCAGAATATTTCCGAATGAATTACCTGAGATTTATGTTGATGGTATTAATAGACGATTTATCATAGAAACAAATAGTGACGATATTGAAAAGTATATAAGTATTAATTTTAATACCATTCAAGTTGAAGAAATCAGTCCTGATGTCCTTGATAAGAACTCTAGTCATATGCATGTTTCGGCTCTCAACGGCATACTCTGGCGTTGCGCACTTGCCTGTTCAAACGGAAAGCTGTTGGCGGGGCATTCAAATAACATACCGGTAAAGCTGAGCTCATGGCCAAATTTTTCACGACAGGGATTTAAACCGGATTACTTTAAACTTGCAGCCATTATGGCAAAGCAATACATAAGCCTGAACGAACTCAGCAAAAAGACGCTGATACCCATCGAAGAAATTATCGACTTTTATAATGCGGCATTTGCGGTAGATATTATTATTACTCAAACAACACAATCTGTTATTCAAAAACCCGACTCTGTAAAAGTAGTAAAACAAAGATCCATTTTGAAAAAACTTGCACAACGTTTAGGGATAAGCTGAATATTATGATGCAATTGAATACTGATAAAATTATTTTCACTGGTCCGGTTGGAGCGGGAAAAACAACTGCCATTTCATCCGTAAGTGACACTCCTCCTGTCAGCACTGATGTCAATACATCAGGGGAAGAACGGTGTTTAAAAGATTCAACGACAGTGGCGATGGATTACAGTTATATAAAAATGGATGATGGTTCTAAAGTTCATTTGTATGGTACACCTGGTCAATCACGTTTTGACTTTATGTGGGAAATTCTGACTAAAGGTGGACTTGGGCTGGTACTACTGATTAATAACGATCATCCCGAACCCATTAAACAACTGGAATTTTACCTCGATTCTTTCAGTGAATTTATCGCGGAAACGGGTGTGGTAATTGGTGTTACTCGAACCAGTATTAACA
>JALXDW010000055.1:0-7723 GCA_027070385.1 Chromatiales bacterium | reverse complement strand
GAAGATTACCAGCAAAAACTTTATGAGCGTGACCAGATATTCCCTGTTTTTGAAGTTGATAGCCGTTCAGAGAGTGATATAAAAATTCTTATTCAAGCCTTACTTGCAATACTCGAAAATTAATCAAGGAAAAACAATGGAAAGCATCAGTGAAATAATTGATAAAGTCAGTGATGAAAGTGCATCCCACAGCGGTGATATATCACGAGTCATACAAAAAAAACTGGGGGATATACTAAGCAACCTGACTTCCAGTTGTAATGAAATAACCAGTGCCATGATAAGCAGCAGTGATGGCCTTGCATGGGCATCTTATCTGAATGATGGTCTGGATCAACATCGCTTTGCGGCAATGAGCAGTGCATTACTGGCACTCAGCGACAACCTTATTACTGAAACAAACAACGGTAAAACAAAGAATGTCATCCTCGAAAGTTCTGAGGGTAATGTATTTGTAATGCATGCTGGAAATAATCTGTTATTAACGGTTTTCACAAAAGCAGGTGCTAATCTGGGTATGCCGTTGGCACATGCAAAAAAAGCATCAGAGGAAATTGATGAGCTCAGTATCAATATAGTCTAACCATAAAATTTTTAACCCTGAATACTCAACGAGGAGATAGCATAATGGCAAGTATAAATGATGTATGTAAAACAATTATTAATAATGTAGATGATGCAATGGCCGCAGGTGTCGTCGATCTTTCAACAGGTTTATTATTAGGGGTACACCATAATGTCCCCTATTTCACTCAAAGTTACCTTGATGCTGTAGCCGCTGCAGCAGTTGAAATGTTTCGTGGTCGAGGTGTCACGGGAGTTGAGAAACGACTATCAGAATCCAGAGGGGAAGAAGTCAAGAATACGATGCAGGAAATTCAGATGACGACCCCCAAAACATTTCACTTCATGCAGGTTATACCCGGCAAACCTAATGCCCTGGCCGTTCTCATCACAGGGAAAGCAGTTAATCTGGGAATGGGGTGGGCTGGTCTAAGAGCAGCAATTAATGATTTAGCACCTCTTTGTCCCTAGTTAGATAAAACAGGGGTAATAGTATTGCCCCTTTATTTTTTTATAAACTGTCAATTTATTTACCTTGTAACAGGCGCTCACTGAGTGCTGCAGGGAAATGACGGGCTTCCATCGCTGCAATGGTTTTCTCTATATTATAGGGCAAACGCTGAAATTCGAGCTCGAGCGTTTCTGTATTTATAATTGCAAATTCCACACCGGGCTGACCATTTCGTGGCTGCCCGATTGAACCCGGACAAATCAAGGCATGCCGGGATGATTTGATAACATCGGTTTGTTCTTCAGTCATAAAATCATCAGCTTTCGTTCGGTAATAAATTTTCTGTATGTGAGTATGTCCATGAAAACATAGCGGGATCTTCCTTTGTTGTAATTCATCCAAATTTTCTTTATAAGTCATCTGGTAAACATAACCATTAAAAAAAGTTTTATCTCTTGGTGAACCATGTACCGCCAACCAGTTATCCTGCTTTAAATATGAAGGCAAACTATCCAGCCATTCACGATATTCATCAGCAATATTGTTTTGCGTCCAGTTGAGTGTCCAGCCCGCAACTGAATTTGAACCGGATACTTTTTTCCCGGTGACCACAGCATGATCATGGTTACCTCTGATAACTGAAAAATGATTGTTGCCACGTAATATATCGATGCATTCCTGCGGGTGAGGTCCATAACCAACAATATCCCCCAAAATAATGGCATCACTAATATTACGTTTCTCGATATAATTTAAACAGGTTTCCAGTGCTTCGATGTTAGCATGAGGATCTGCCAGCAAAGCAATGACTTTAGCTGTATGCTCAGGTTTGTAAGTAAATGTGCTGTTTTTATAGAGAGCTTTAACAAATACATCCTGCAAGTCTTTTTTATCTTCCGAAACAAATAAACTGCGTAACTCTTCGGCAATCACTGTTAGCCAATGTGTATCATTAAAATATTTAAGTAACAATTCCCTGGTTTTTTCTCCCATTGTACTTACCGTATTTTTTGTCAACCAATCCTGGCTACGTATTAAATTCGCGATAAAATGCGGTAAAAAAGAAAAGTTGTCCCAACGATAAAGGTCATCATCGACATAATAAAGACGGTTTTCCTTGTCTATAACAAAATTTGACAAACTCAAATCTAAACCAAGTTCATGTTCCCGTGCCACTCGGAGGTAAATATCCATAATGGATATCAATAAACCAACAAAAGATTGCGGAGTCTGAACTTTCAGTACATTATCGGTTTGATGCAAAGCCTGCAATAGTGGTGTAATATTCGCAATTTGAATAACGGCTGTTTTATTCTTGTTACCAACCTTTATTAAGAACCAGGTTTTAAGTGGATGATATATTCCTAATTGTCGTTCTTTTTCAACAGCAAGTTCTATAAAGGAACGGGCTTCGTATTCGGCAAAATTATATTCTGTTCTTATTTTTATCAGTTCTTTACCATTGTTTATCAATTCGGTTACTGGACGCCCCGTAAATTGATGCCCATGACTTGCTGTCACACCTTTCCTGGTTAATATTTCCTTTATACCATATTCTGTATAGGGAGAATTTTCCGGTGGATTCACAATTTCAACAGTAATTATATTTTCCATCTTTATCCTTTTCGGGTGGCTTTATACCTGAATTGAGAGTACAAAGATGTTTCAGAAATTGTTGACAAATATTCAACCGAAAAACTTTTTTTCTTTATAGTGATATCAAACTTCCCTGATTGCACTAATAAATCTTGCTCAACAAGTAAGCTTGATGGTTTTTGTGTATTATCATCTTCTGAAAAATAAAGTCCATCATAAGATAAATTATCACCCGGAATCTGACACATAATCGGAGGAACATTACCATATAAGAACTCTACCCCCATTTTAAAAGTATCAGCATCACCTTTAAGCCAGCGAATCAAAGCTACTTTAATACAGTTGTTTCCTTTTCCATCATCAACAATCAATCCAGCAATATCACCTATCACCAGCTCATGAGTCATCATTTTTTTATTTATTTCCAATAAACATCCATTGTCTGACTCATCGACTGTTTGCCAGATATCGATAGAAAATCCGGCTTGTTCCTTAAATTCAAGGTTACTTGCCATCATGCTGGCCATTTCCTCAAATTCCACGATCTGTTTTATTTTATCTCTGTTCATGAAATAAAAATTAACAGCTGACAATCCATTAAAAACACAACACTTGTAATTGACTGGCTTACGTTCAGTTTTTCGATTTTTTTCTCCCATTAACTGTTGTGTCAGAATATCAATAAACTTATGTGTTTGGTTGTAAGCCTGCTGACTGAAATTTTCAATATCAGAGTGCATATTCATATCTTCATTGGATATTTCACTTCCAAAAGCCTGAACAACAGGCCAAACGTCAATAATACGCCCGGAATCCATGACTGATCTTTTTTTTGCATAGGCACAGAAGACTGGAGGACTATCTTCTGCGAGATCAACCAGGTATTTCCCAACTTCATCTTTGCAAAGGCTTGAATCTTCAATAACACAGTCAGTTGAAAAATTTTCAATGAATAGAAATATTTCCTGGAGCTCATTGGAATTCACACGGTAAGGATCTAAAATTAATAATAGAATAATCTGCTTGTATAAAGCAGCAATGGTTGACTGCCGGGATAAGGTAATGTTTTTTATCTTGCAATCTTCAATATGATTGTTCTCTGCATACAGATACAACTGATTTATCTCGAGATACACCAATGCAGGTGGTACCTCATGAGATCGAAAAGCATATAACATTGCATTAATAATCAGTTCCATAGAACGATATATACTGATAACCAGGCTGTTATTTTTTCGTGGATTTAATTTCTGTTCAAATCCGGACTTTACTATTGATTTGTAGCCGTTTGCTAATGACAAATACAACCACATAATATCACTCTGAAGCTGACGTCTTTCTTCAATGGATATTGGCAACATCGTCATTTTCATAGCATCATATGAAAAAAGAATGTCATCCATCGCAACATGATAAACTTCGAGTAACTTCAAACGTTCATCGTCTATCATTTGGAGTTCATTAAATGATTCAATCGCCTCATGCAATGCTTTTACAGTTTGCACAACATTCATAACGGGCAAATCATCCAGCCATTTTTTCAATCGTTTTGCATTCAGCTCTACTGCATCATTTTTTGCAGTATGATGAGAGGGAGTCGTCAGAAACAAAAAGTCCATATTAAATATTTAAAAAATATCTTCAGATGAGTTTGCCGTTATTACCTTGAAAAAATATAATTGTTGCCATATCGTAATCATATTAAATCCTGCATTGGTTATGTGGTATAGAATCACTATTTAAGTATAGGTAATATGAATAGTATTTCTCTCTATGTTTTCAATTAATCAGTCCCTTGTAAGCAATGACTCTATCATCCTGAACAGGATATCGAGTTTCATGGGCTTTTCAATATAGCCTCGAATTCCTGTTTTTGATATCTTTTCTCTATCAATATTCTCACTGTAACCCGTGCTCAAAATGATTGGGAAATCGGGCCTAAGTGCTATACATTTTTCAGCTAGTTCAGCTCCACTCATTTCTGGCATAGTTTGATCGGTGATCATTAAATCATAGTGAGCAGGATTATGACTGAACAATGACAGAGCCTCCAATGCACTGTTTACCAATGTTGTCTGGTAGCCCTTGTTTTCAAAAAGATCACCCATAAAACGCAAGATAGCTTCTTCATCATCAACAATGAGTACATGTGCATGGCCATGTACATTGACAGCTGTGGGTGAAGCTAACTCATCGCTTGTGTCATTTGTTACATTGGCCGGATAAGGCAGTAGTAACCGTATCGTTGTTCCTTTTTCATTTCCACTATCAACAATAATATGCCCCGAATATTCGTGAATAATCCCATGCACCATCGACAATCCCATTCCAGAACCTTTACCAATACTCTTAGTGGTGAAGAAGGGTTCAAAAATCCTGGGAAGGATATCGGGATCTATCCCGCCACCATTATCATGTACAGATATTTCCAGATAATCAGCAGCAGAAATTTCTGTATGACAAGCCGCACAAATTATGTGCTCATCATTTGTAATAATTTTGCGTTGCACACTAATGTTGATATGCCCTTTTTCACCAAGGACATCACGTGAATTAATACATAAATTGATTATCACCTGTTGCAACTGTATGGGATCAAATTCAATATCAGGGATATTATCTGCTATGCTGGTTGTTAGTCTAATACTACTTGGCATCATGGCTTTTAACATTTTGATACTTTCTTTTATCACAGGTTTAACTGATAATACGGCAGGTTTACTAATACCCGTCCGACTAAAAGCCAGCATTTGCTTTATTAAATCTCGAGCACGTTCCCCTGCATGAATAACTTCTGTTAAATATTCATGTAACTTTGACTGTTCTTTTGTAACAAATCGATCCAGTGAAAGCTGTGTAAAGCCTAGAATGGAAGCCAGAATATTATTAAAGGCATGTGCAATACCTCCGGTGAGCTGACCGATTGATTCCATTTTTTGTGCTTGTTGTAACTGTTTGTCAAGTTCTTTACGTCTATTATCTGATTGCAGACTTGTAATTCCATAAGCCAAATCATCGGCTAAATCCTGAAGAAAATTAATCTCTTCACTATCAAATGCATCTGCTTCAGTTGCATAAATATTTAATGCACCGAAAGTTGTCTTTTTATTTTTTAGTGGCAAAGCAATCGAAGAACAATAACCGTTTTCCAGTGCTTTATCTCTCCACATTTCATAACGAGGGTCATTATGAATATCTCTGATAAAGCTGACTTTTCCGGTTCGAATAGCAATACCGGTTGGCCCCTGCCCTTCTTTATTATCTCCCCAGCTTATTTTTATTTTATCCAAATAATCCTCTTCATAGCCTGACTGAGCAACTGCTTTGACTGTTTTTTCTTTGTCATATTGAGAAAAAGCAACCCAGGCCAGACGATAACCGGCAACATCAGTAATAATTCGGCATACTTCATCCATTAATTTCTGTTCATTGTCGATACGAATAACCACTTCATTCACTGAACTCAAAGCCAATAATGCTACATTTTTCCTTTGTAATGAATTTTCGATATGCTTCCGCTCGGTTATATCCCGTGCAATTCCCAGTACACCTATAATATTTTTATCTGTATCCATCATTGGTGTTTTTATAGTTTCAACTATTTCGGTATGTCCATCATCCATATATGTCAGTGTTTCTTCATTTGTACGCGGGTTACCTGCCAGCATTGCACGTTTATCATTCTCACGGAAAAAATCAGCCTGATCCCTGTCAACAAAATCGTAATCTGTTTTTCCTATTAATTCAGATTCTGTTGTACCAAACAATCGCTCAAATTTCGGATTACAAGCCATATAAACGCCCTCTGTATCTTTTAACCAGACCAGATCCGGTAATGTTTCTATCAGAGTACGAGCAAAAGCTTCACTTTTCAGCAATGCTTCTTCAGCCTGTTTTTTTTCAGTGACATCACGCGCAACTCCCAATAAACCAATAATTTTTCCCTTTGAGTCACGCAACGGCAATTTATGTGTATCAAATATGCGTATCTTTCCATTAACATTTGCCAGATCGTAAGGGTTATGCACAACCTGTCCCGATAATGCCTGCTGATCATCTTGTTCAAATCCCCGAATATTTTTTTCGAGATTACCTTTTACAAGTTCTGTATCCCAACCATTTTCAATATCGTTCAGACCTGTCATTTGTTCAGGATTTTTACCAACAGCAGCTGCATAAGCCTTATTGCATAAAATTGTTTGTAGATTAGTATTTTTTACAAAAACCAGATCCGGTGTCGAGTTAAGTACATTTTCGAGTAATGCATTCGACTCTGACAAAGCTTCTTCAGCTTTCTGACGTGCATTAATTGTTTGCAATAAATGATTATTAAGATCTTTTAATACTAAATAACGCCACCAGGCAAATATAATAACAACAACTAAGACAAACCCGCCCATAAAGAGCAGTATCCTAAACACTGACCAAAAAGGGGCAGGTTTGCCATACCATTTTTCATAGATCATATTGTATTTATCGGATGTAATTAATTTATCAATCGCCAGGTTAAGTCTTGATAATAACTCGGTATTACCTTTTTTTACTGCTATTGCCCGTTTTATTTCTTTAAGATTGGAAATTATTTTAATTCGATTATCCAGACCTGCTTCGCGTGCCACTTTATACATAACAGATTTGGGATAAACAATGGCATCAACATGCCCGGCCAGCAAGCCAATAAGTGCATTTTCAGGCTGTCTATAAATAATCGTACTCACATTATTCATATTGGAAACAATCTTCTGACCCACATTAAATCGTACAACACCTACATATTTACCGGACAGATCTTCTGCCGTACGCACTTCTGTTGATTCAATACGTGTAATAATGGAGATTGGAAATAATTCTATTGGTTTTGAAAAATCAAAATAACGTTTTCGGCTATCTGAAATACCCAGATTTGGAATCAGGTCAGCGTTACCTTCTTTAAGCACCCTTGCCGTTTGTGTCCAGTTATCTTTAACAATGTATTTAATTTTAAAATCAGAAATTTTTGTCTTATCACCTGATAGGAGAGGGAGAGATGCCTGTTCTTCTCCAGTTCGCTCTGCAGGAGGGCGTATATTTCCATCATGCGGGCGGTCTGCACCCGGATGCGGGCCAGTTCCG
>JALXDW010000054.1 GCA_027070385.1 Chromatiales bacterium | reverse complement strand
ATTGTGAGGTTCTGGTGGTGAGTACAAATAATGTTGTCAGGCCAAGCTGTTTTGCATGTTGTTGAATGGCTTTAAACAGTGCTTCACCTCGACCATTATTCTGGTAATCTTTATGCACTGCGAAGCAGGCTAATTCACCGGTTTTTTCTTTTATAAACGGAAATAATGCTGCGCAGCCAATAATCATACCGTCGCGTTCAATCACAGTGAAAGCAGCTATTTCCATTTCCAGATTTTCGCGTGAACGTTTAACCAGCAAACCATCCTGCTCAAGCGGTTGGATAAGTTCAATCAAACTGGCAATATCATTAATCGTTGCCTGACGTATCACTTCAAAATTATCTGCCGAGATCAGTGAACCGCAACCATCACGGGTAAAGAGTTCGGTTAACAAGCCACCATCGATATGTCGGTCAATTAAATGACAGCGTGGAATATTTTTATTCACAGCGTGTATGGCATTTTGTATACAACGTACGGTACTGTCTGACATTTTATTTTTTTTGCCAATCAGTTGTTGTGCATCACTGGCGGTAAGTTCTCTGACTAACTGATTACGTGGGTTGGTAATACCTTTATCATTAATCAGATAAATCAATTTGTCGGCCTGAAGTTGTATAGCCAGTTCAGCGGCCAGATCTTTGGCATTCAAATTAAAAACTTCACCGGTAGGTGAATAGCCTAATGGAGGAATGAGTACCATATTATTTTGTTCAAGGGTGGCATGAATTGTTTTTGTTGCAATTTTTCTTACTTCACCGGTATGTAAATAATCAATGCCATTGAGGACTCCCAGTGGCTTTGCGGTAACAAAATTTCCTGAACTGATATGAACACTTTTACCTGCTGTCATGGCATTGGCCAGTCCCATTGATAACAGGGCTTCTATTTCCACGCGTACACGGCTGGCGGCATCAATCACACAGTCTAAAGCAAGATCATTGGTTACACGCAGGCCATTAACAATTTCCAGAGTGCCTCCCAGTTTTTTCAGACGAGACTCGGTTTGTGGTCTTGCACCGTGTACCAGGACTAATTTAACTCCAAGGCTGTGGAGTAGCATAATATCATGCACCAGTGGTGTGAATTGGGTGTCTGTTAGCAGTTCACCACCGAAGGCAATGACAAAAGTTTTATTTCTAAAGGCATTAATATACGCTGTTGACTGGCGAAACCAGTCAACAAAGGGGTTGGCTATATTCAGACTTTTTTTTGTCACGATTTATACACGGCTATTTGTAAGTAATGACATAACGGCTATCTGTCAGACTGATGAATGACCGATATGCGGGTTACTTACCAGGTTGATTTTTTGCCAAAGCGGATTTTTGGAATGAGCAGTCCCAAAAAGATACCCCCTAACAGTACTGCCGCACCGGCAATAAACCATTCTCGATTATCCTGATCTTTTAATATCTGGTTTTCCTGATGCAGCATTTGTAAATCTTTTTCAAGTTTCACATTTTCTTGTTGCAAATTGCGGTTTTCTTTATCGAGTAGAATAGGCTTTGCGGCTACTTTGCTTAATCGTGCAAGCTCAGATTCCAGCGAGCTGGATTTTTCAGACAGCATATTTCTGGTTTGTGATAATTCTTTTGTTTTTTTACGAAGTTGGGCGCGTTCGGCCTTTAGTTTTGCAACTTCTGCTTTGTATTTTTCAAGTTGTGCGGCTGTTTTTTCCAGTTTCTGCTGTGCAATAGGTTCCGGGATTAAATACTGGCTGCGCACCCAGCCTTCGGTACCGTCTTCTGTTCGTACGCGTGTGTATCCTGTTTCGGATTGTTCCAGTACTTCGAGTTTGGTGCCACTTTCTAGGGCGCGTATAATCTGGAACTCGGTTCCCTGTCCGGTACGCAAGGTAATGCGTAATTTATCGCTCACATACTGCGTGTCGGCAGCTGCTGACAAAGAGAACAGCAGTGATGAAAAGATGAAGGTAATAAAAAATAATGAGTGCTTCATGTGGTGCTTCCAAAAATGTCGTAATGCACTTAATAGTATAGTCATAGGATCGACAAAGCAAGTAAAGCGATCACAGAATGTGTATCTATCTCAATGGTTTAGCGGCCAAATTGGGAGGCTATTCTGGAAAAGCAACCATGTGGTCAGCAGCCAGGCGTAATTTAACATTTTCGCCAATATTAAAGTTGTGATGGCTGGTGAACAATGAAAGCAGCTCTGTACCGGATTGAAGTTTTAGCGTGTATAAAATCTCGGCACCTTTAAATGCTTTCTGGCTGATTTGGGCATTAATATCGCCTTGTGGATCAAGCACAATATCATCCGGCCTGAGGAGTAATTTGACTTTGCTACCGGGGGCAAAATCATAGGCGCGATCACCCCGGATAATGCCAATTTCTGTCTCGACACTGTCAGGTGTTTTTAAGGTGCCATTCAGGAAGACACCCTGGCCAATAAAATCAGCAATAAACAGGCTATTGGGTGAATGGTATAAATTATAAGCGGTGTCCCATTGTAATAACTGTCCGTTATTTATCACTCCGATATGATCACTGATAGCAAAAGCTTCATGTTGATCGTGGGTCACCAGGATACCGGTCATATTTTTGGATTTTAAAATTTGTCGTACATCGGTATTCAGACGCTCTCGCATTTCAATGTCTAAATTGGAAAAAGGTTCATCCAGTAAAATCAGTTCAGGGTTGGGTGCAAGCGCACGCGCAAGTGCCACACGTTGCTGTTGGCCACCTGAAAGCTCATGGATGTAACGCTGGCCAAAACCGCTCATATCCACCACTTCCAGCATTTCATCAATAATGGCGCGTTGTTCGGTTTTGCTTTTATGATTTAAGCCGAAGCCAATATTGTCCGCAACGTTCAAATGCGGGAATAACGCGTAATCCTGAAAAACCATGCCAATACGGCGTTTTTCCGGGGCACGGGTAAAACCGGGCCGGGATGACACGAAGTCACGAATCAGGATTTCACCTTTATGAACAGGTTCAAAGCCGGCAATGGCTCGCAATGCGGTGGTTTTTCCGCAACCGCTGGGGCCTAACAGACATGCTAAATCCCCTTCATTGACATGAAAACTCAGATCATTGACGATAATTTGGCCGCGATGTCGGCATTCGATATTGCGTAATTCCAGTACAGCACTCATAAACGCTATAGTAACAATTTTTGCCGGATTCTTAAATATTGAATATTTTACCGGTCTTTCAGGGGGGCAAAATTAAAGATACACAATTCACTGACGATATATATAAAGAATGTACTTTTTGGTTAAAAAATCAATTTTTCAACTTTATAAATCGGGATAAACAGAAGAATGCCACCCCCCAGTCAGTCAGAGGTAGAACAGAAGCTATCATTGTTACAAGCCGATTTTAAACGCACCCTTCCGGCTAAAATCAGTGCTATTAAGCAATGTTGGGCGCAGCTCGATACAACCGAAGATAATCGTTCAGTTATTCGCGATTGTCGTAGAAAAATACAGACTTTGCTGGATACTGCGAGTTGTTTCGGTGTAATGGCCATTAGCCGTATCGCCGGTGTATTGGAACAGGCACTTAACGTACTGCAAAACGACAATACGAGTTTGGCAGAAATAAGGGATGACATTGATGAGCAGCTTTTGAAGCTCGATAAAATAGCCGGTAATTGGGAAATATCCCCCAGCGTTTACCTTTCGTCGCTGCCATCGCGAGAACATTCGGAACAAAAAGATCGTTTAATTTATTTTCTGGGAGAAGATGCAGCGTTAGCGACTGAGCTGCTTTCAGCATTGAAAAAGAATGGTTTTGCTACCCAATATTTCACTTCGTCAGACGATTTCAGTGCAGCTTATTCGCGACAGCAACCGGCCGTTATTGTTATGGATGTGGTTTTTAAAAGTGGACGTATTAAGGGGATGGATAGCATAAGCCAATTAAAAAAAGAAGATGCCTCTTTCCCGCCACTAATACTTATTTCAGACAACAATGATATGCAAACCCGGTTAGCCGCTGCCAGTGTGGGTGCACAACGTTATTTTAGCAAGCCGGTTAATATGAGCCGGTTAACTCAAACATTGGATAACTTTACCGAACGTACAAAAAGACAAGCGTTCCGGGTGTTATGTGTCGACGATGATATTGAACTACTTGAGAATTATAAGACAATCCTGAGTGCAGCAGGTGTTGAGGTACAAACATTATCCAACCCAATGGAAATTTTGACTGTTATTGATGCATTTGAACCGGATGTGATCATGGTTGATATTTACATGCCGCAATGCAGTGGTACCGATATTGCGCAGGTTATTCGTCAGGATGAACGTTGGGCATTGACCCCGATTATCTTCCTGGCAACAGAAACGGAATTGGGTACCCAGTTGGATGCGGTACATCTTGGCGCAGAACATTTAATGATTAAACCGGTTATGGCAAACCAGTTAATATCGGTGGTTATGACTCAGGCAAAAAGAGCACGTTGGAGTTACCAGGTTAATCATGATCTGGCTGCCGCACTCAGAGAAAGTGAATTCCAGATTATCACATCTAACCAGCATAATCTGGTTAGCGAAACCGACATTGCTGGCAGGATAATCCGGGTTAATAACAAGTTTTGTGAAGTCAGTGGTTATAATAAAGAAGAACTGCTCGGGAAAAATCATCGACTATTAAAATCAACTCATCATCCCGCTTCTTTTTACACTGAAATGTGGGCAACCATTTCAAAGGGAAACATCTGGCATGGCACCATTTGCAATATAAACAAGGAGGGTGAACAGTATTGGGTTGAATCCACCATTGTTCCCTTTCTGGATGATAAAGGGAAACCTTATAAATATGTTTCCGCAAGAACTGAAGTGACCCAGGTCATTAAAAATGAAGAACGTCTTCTTAAAAGTCAGGAATTTGCCAATATTGGTACCTGGGACTGGAACATAGTAACCGGCAGCCTTTTCTGGTCTGACCGTATCTGGCCATTGTTCGGTTATGAAAAAGAAATAACCGAAACAACCTATGAAAATTTTATGGCAGCGATCCATCCTGACGATAAACAACGGGTCAATGATGCAGTGATGCGCTGTATAGAAGATGCTGAAGATTATAATGTTGAACATCGTGTTATTTGGCCAGATGGTAGCGTTCATTGGTTACATGAAAAAGGTGATGTTATTTGTAACAGCGAAGGTAAGCCGGTACGTATGCTCGGTGTTGTACAGGACATAACAAAAAGGAAAACCGCAGAACAGGAATTAATCATTGCACGTGAAGAAGCTGAAACGGCAAACCGTGCAAAGTCACAATTTATGTCAAGTATGAGCCATGAGCTAAGAACCCCAATGAATGCAATCATGGGGTTTGGTCAGCTATTAAAAATGGATGCCGTACTGAATGAATCGCAGCAGGAAAATGTGAATGAAATTATCAAAGCAGGTGGACATCTTCTGGAATTAATTAACGAAGTACTGGACTTGTCACGAATCGAATCAGGGCGAATTGACTTCTCGATTGAAATGGTTGAAGTGGGTGAAGTCGTTTCTGAAGCCTTGCAACTTATTATGCCTTTGGCACAAAAGCGAGATATTACGATTCGTATTCTTCAGGAAGGCAGTGAGATTTCATTTGAACAGTTACTGGTTCAATACTATGGCATACGTGCTGATCGAACCCGTCTTAGACAAGTCCTGCTCAACCTGTTGAGTAATGCGGTTAAATACAATACGGATAACGGTATGATAACTATTGCCTGTGATCATCAAAGCAATGATATTTTGCGTATCAGTGTTACTGATACGGGTAAAGGAATATCTGCCGATAAACAGAAACAACTGTTTCAGGCCTTTAACCGGTTGGGAGCCGAGCAAACAGATATTGAAGGGACCGGTATTGGGTTGGTGATTACAAAAAATATCATTGAGTTAATGGGCGGTAGTATTGGTGTCGAAAGTCAGGAGAATAAAGGAAGTACTTTCTGGATTGAATTACCGGGTGAAGAATTATTACCTGAACAGAAAAATAACAAGATGAATGAAAGAACGACAATAATAACAACAGCGGAAAACAAACAAAACAATGAAAGTACCGTTTTATATATTGAAGACAATCCTGCAAATTTAAGATTGGTTACCCAGTTGCTGGGGCGTATTGAAAACTTGCATATGTGGACAGCACATGAACCGCTATTAGGTCTTGAACTGGCAGCGGAATACAAGCCGGATCTGATCTTGCTTGATATTAACTTGCCGGGCATGGATGGTTTCGGTGTGCTCAAACAGTTACGCCAGCATGATGCAACACGTCATACTCCGGTTATCGCTATCAGTGCAAACGCGATGGAAAAGGACGTTGAAAAAGGTTTGCGAGCAGGTTTTGATGACTATATAACCAAGCCAATTGATGTCGCTGTATTACTTCAGACCGTAAAAGACAAATTGAACGCGTGATATCAACTCGACACCTTAAAAAAATAAGGAGCAACATAATGAAGCAAATCAGACAATATATTCTTTTCGTTATACTGGGTTTGCTGATGAGCCAGTGGAGCATGGCAGCTGAATACAAGGTGGTCGTCAGGGCGCATCATGGTATTGACGATGCGTTCAGACAATGGAACCCAACACTTGAGGTCTTATCGAAACAGTTAGCACCACATAAATTTATTTTGATTCCGATTATCAGCCTCAATGAAATTACCCGTAGAGTGGGACAAGGTGAGTTTGACTTTGTTTTAACCAATCCATCGTCCTATATTGAAATAGAAGAGTTATATCAAGCAAAAGGATTGGTAACATTAAATAATAAACGTGCCAATACAGCACAGGATCATTTCGGTGCTGTTATTTTTACACATGTAAAAAACACAGATATTTTAACCATTAAAGATCTGAAAGGTAAAACACTAATGGCAGTTTCTGAACCAGCTTTTGGTGGTTGGCGTGTTGCATGGTATGAAATGCTTAAACAGGGATTTGACCCCTATCATGATCTTAAAAAACTGATATTTACCAAAAGCCATATTCAACCGGATGTTGTTCGTGCAGTGCGGGATGGTAAAGTGAATGCCGGAGTTGTTCGTACTGATCGGCTTGAACGAATGGAAGAAGACGGCGAGATTGATATGCGATACTTTCGAATTATTAATAATAAAGAGGTTAAAAACTTTCCGTTCTTTTTAAGTACGGCACTTTATCCTGAATGGGTTTTTGCAGCTGTTAAATCATCATCAGGCAAGGAAGACGTATCTGAAAAAATAAAAAAAACACTGTTACATATAAAGCCTGCTACAACGGCAGCTAAATCCGGAAAATACATGGGGTGGGTTGAACTCCGTGATTACAGTTCGGTTCGCCAGTTAATGCAGCGTTTAAAAGTTGGTCCCTATAAAAATAATGCGGATAATCATTAGTCCTGATGAAATTATCAATCGCCACCAAGTTAAGTTTGAACAGTATTTTTTTAATACTGTTAAGTGCGGGTGTTGTTGGCGGTGTTTTTTATACAAAAACAACCAATATCATGGTGCAACAGGCATTAAAGCGGATTGAACAGGATGTGCGGGAAGCCGGCCTAACGTTACAGCAAATTATTCATGCCCATAATTCAGATGTTTTATTCCTTGCCAGTACACCACCATTTCAGGGCATCATCCGTACAGGCCTTGGTAAGGATAACAGCAAGCGGAATATATCAAATTATATGCAGTGGGTTGATCGTATGGAAACCATTTTTGAATCATTGCTGGAGAGAAAGAAAAAATACCTTAAAATTCGTTTTATCAATAAAAAAGGTGATGAACAGGTGGTGGTTCGACGGGATGTGAACAGAATAATACGTTTGCGTGATGAACAGTTGCAAAATAAAGCACATCGTCCCTATGTAAAAAGAGGATTAAAATTATCACCAGGTGATGTTTATTTATCTGAAATCAATCTGAATCGTGAACATAGGCAGGTATCTGTGCCTCATCAGGAGGTATTGCGCATCGTCACCCCCGTTTACGATAAAAAAAATAATCAACTTGCCGGACTGGTCGTATTAACGGTTGAAATTGGCAAGGAATTGCGTGCTATTCATAATTGGGTCAGGCGCAATGGGGATGGTACCATCTATATTACAAATGATCGGGGGGGCTATCTGTTACATCCCGATACAAGTAAAACCTATGGCTTTGATTTGGGTAAGCGTTATCGTATTCAGGAAGATATACCACAACTTGCCAAACAATTTTTACCCGATAGTACGGTTAGCCATGTTACTTTGTTACCGGAAAATACGGATGGAGAGCATGTTGTACATTTTAGCAAAATAGCCTTTGATAACAGTCACCCTGAACGTTTTATTGCGGTGATTATGACATATCCGTATCAGCGTATTGTTGCTGGTATTTCAAAGGTACTCAATCACATTGTCTTGTGGGCATTGTTGTTAGTGATTATCGGTGTTTTTCTGGCTGTTGCTCTTTCCATTAGGATTACACGTCCTATACAGCAAATGACACATGTTATTAGAGATTTTACCCATCGGCATTCGAATATAAAAAAATTACCAGTTCAACTCAAAGATGAAGTTGGTGTATTGGCGCGTGCATTTAAGTCTATGATAGAGCAGGTCGAAAAATCACAATCCCAGCTTGAACAAATGAATCAGAACCTTGAATCAATGGTAGAAGAACGCACCAATGACCTGAATCAATCACGTCTGGAAGCTGAGCGTGCCAATCAGGCCAAATCTGAATTTCTTTCACATATGAGTCATGAAT
>JALXDW010000053.1 GCA_027070385.1 Chromatiales bacterium | reverse complement strand
TTGATTAACAGCGTTTAATATTTTTTCTGCCTGCTTGACCAGCTCAACCCCTGTTGGCGTGAACACCATGCTTTGACGATCACGCTCAATCAATACTCTGCCAAGTTTGTCTTCAAGATCGCTAATACCTGCACTGAGGGTTGATTGGCTTACAAAACAGGCTTCTGCAGTTTTACCGAAATGCTGTAATTCATATAATTTGACTAGATATTGAAGTTTTTTTAATGAGGGAAGGTATGCCATTTGTTATCGCTTTTTTCGATTATTTCAATCTATTTTATTCGTTTTACTAGATTGAATCAAGGTCGTATCATAGCCTCACAGTTACTAATCAACCAACCAACCAAGAGGAAACAACAATGACTGAATCAACGCAAACAACTGAATTTGCTATGCCACGTTTGAATGAGCGTGCGCCAGAATTTAATGCACCAACAACGCACGGCGTCAAAAGCCTGAAAGACTATGAAGGACAATGGCTGGTTCTATTTTCTCATCCTGCAGATTTTACGCCGGTTTGTACGACAGAATTTATGGCATTTGCCAGGCGAGCGGATGATTTTAAAGCAATCAATACTGAGTTACTTGGCCTATCAATAGACAGCCATTATTCGCACCTTGCATGGGTTAGAAATATAAAGGAAAAGTTTGATGTGGATATCCCTTTCCCGATTATTGCCGATCTAGATATGAAAGTAGCAAAGTCTTACGGCATGATTCATCCAGGCGCAGCGGATACATCAGCAGTAAGAGCAACGTTTATCATCGATCCAAAAGGTGTACTAAGAGCAATGGTGTATTACCCTATGTCCAATGGTCGCTCTATCGATGAGTTCATTCGACTAGTAACTGCATTGCAAACATCTGACGAGCACGGCGTTGCAACACCAGAAAACTGGCAACCAGGTGACAAAGTGATTGTTCCTCCACCAGCAACAGCTGAAGCCGCTGAAGCACGGATGAATGAAGGGCATGAATGTGTTGATTGGTATTTCTGTAAGAAGAGCCTATAAGGCAGATATATAGCCAACAATATAGGGGATGGAGTCTGGCTTAAAGTCAGACTCCATCCATTACCTACTCATATTTTTTTAATACATTTTAAAGAGGCTCGTGATGAATAATCTCAACGAACAACGAAACAACGAGCAGCAATGAAATTGACTTCACCATACATCCATTGTCCTCCTCTTTTGCAAGAGTAGGCAGCTTATTTATTTGATGTAAATCAACCTGTTGATTTAACCATTAGTATACGCTTGCTCATGTTGCTATGAAAACCAAGAGAATTCTTGTTATTATCAGCCTATCTGAAATACGTTACTGAAACTGGAATATGGTTGTCCTGAGAAAAATACTGTTATTTATGCTTGTGATCTGCACCTTAGGGTATGGCAGTGCATGGGCATATGACGGTCAGATAATAGAGATGGATGACCAGGTGCCAACCACCATAGGTGTAATATCTATCTCCATGGATGACCAACTTTCAGGTGACCAAGGTTCTGAACAGAATGTTACAGACACTGCCTGTGCCCAATGTAACCATATATTTTCTCATTTGCAGGCGATATTTACGCACAGTGATTTTGTATGTAGCGTGAATCAGTCCAGTGAACTACAAGAATTTTCTGAAGATTCTTTTTCATTTGTTATTAGTCCCGACTTAAGACCCCCCCGCGTTTAATTTCTGAAGACTGCCAGCCTGTTTTATGGCTGGTAATGGCGCACGCCTGAGATCGTCAGGTTTGTGTTTGTTGCATCTTTTGAGAATTAAACAATGATAAAACCGAAAACTAATCGTGGTCTGCTTGTAACTGTTGGCATGGTCGTCGCTGTATTCATTACAAGTACGGCGCAGGCTGAAACAGTCGATACCACTGAATCCAAACAGACATCAAAAATATCTCGCCCTGCGATGGACAGAGGGCGTTTAACATTACAACGCTGGTTGAATAAAAATGTAGCTGATCATCCGTCGGTGCTGGCGGCGAAAGCAGCGGTTGATTTGGCGGGTTTCCAATGGGTTGCCGCCGACAAGGCACTGTACAACCCCGAGCTGGAACTTGATGCGGAAACGGCTGAAACTAATTCTGCTTATGTCGGCCTCAGCCAGACCATCGACTGGGGTGATACCCGAGGTGCCAGAACGCAGATGGCCCGATCACAAAAAGCGGCGGCTGATTATGCGCTTGAATCCACCCGGCGCGAGATCGCACAGGCATTTCTTAGCGGACTTTCTGAATACCATACTTCTCTGGCATTAAAAAAACTGGCTGAACAGGGCAACACATTAATGCAACGTTCCGCAAAACTGGCAAAGCAGCGTTTTGATACCGGCGACCTGGACAAAGTTGAGGTTGATCTAGCCAACCTGACTTACGCGCAGGCGCGTTTCAAACGTGCTGATGCCTTTTCACAACATGCACGTGCCGTGCAAAATCTTATCTCACTTAGTGGCAGTGCCAATACAAACTGGCCGCAACTACTTTTAGTTTTACCGCACCCGCAGAACATAGAAATCGATAAAACAGTTCAACGGCTTCCGCAGATGCGAGAAATTATTTCTAGAGTAAAAGCTGCGCAGGCCAATGTGAAAGTGCAGGCTGGCCA
>JALXDW010000052.1 GCA_027070385.1 Chromatiales bacterium | reverse complement strand
TATGGAACTGGATCCCTGTTTTGAAGAAAAATTTATAAAACTATCAAAACAGTCCATTGAGCAGCAAAAGGCATTGGAAGCGAATGAAACCCAGTCATTTGATGATTTTTTAAGCTGTTATTTTGCGCAATAGTGCTCATTTAGAATGAACTTCATGCTTTTATGGGGTCATATTGAGGTATGGGTAGCAGGAATTTTATCCTGTATAAATTGAAAAAAAGTGGGAGTCTATTTTGAAATTAACGAGATTATTTTCAGCGATGGTTTTATTAATGACCATCTTATCTGGAGCAGAGTTTGCGACAGCAGCGAGTGTTGAAGAGGGTGGGTTAACCGACTTTAAAAACACACCAAGAACCATTAAAGAGTTTACAGGGAATGGCAAGTGGTTATTAGTGATGTTTTGGGCTTCTGATTGTCATATTTGCAATAGAGAAGCACATCAGTATGTTGATTTTCATTTTACTCACTCGGATAAAGATGCAACGGTGCTGGGCATTTCAGTGGATGGCAAGGCAAAATTTAAAGATGCACAAGCCTTTATAAAAAAACATAATATCGACTTTCCCAACCTGATTGGTGAGCCGGAAGTTGTAACAGCGATTTATAGCCAATATTCGAATTCCCGTTGGGTTGGCACACCGAGTTTCCTGTTGTTTAATCCACAAGGTGAAGTACTTGCTGCTCAGGTTGGTGCTGTACCACCGGATGTTATCGAAGACTTTATTGAAAAGAATACTCAGGTAGCCAGCGAACCAAAAAGCAGTTCCAAAAAATCGGCAAACAAGTAAAAATGAGAGGCGTGTTCGGTTATTGGTTAGCAGTCAGTTAAAGTGTAAGGTATTACCCCGTTCACTTGAACCATCACGTTCAAGTGGGTGCAGCAGAGATGCTTCAGGATTTCCAGTCAGGCTGGACATTCACACCACATCTACAAATTAGCTCCCGGAATTAATGGAATCGGCTCAAAGAAAATCCGGGGTAATACATTTACATTAATAAAGACTAGTTGGAATTATTTTTTTTTCCATATTGAATTTTTAACCGGCCTTTGCTACTCCCACACTCTCTGGCTCAGTTTTCTTTTATTATTAGGAACTTGGTTGCGTTTTTTAAAAACATTCTTTTTCAGGAAAATCCGTGAAAAATCATTTAGAATAATGTGATAATTAGCAAACCGCTATATCTTGTTAATTTTATTTGTTGTGGATTTATCAGGGGTATTATATTTCAGGTATTTTTGTTGTTTTAGTGAATGGTGAGAAACAGATCGAATACGATCGGGCTAAGCCACTACCTGCCAAACAAATGGAATTTCTTGATAAAATGGACTTGCAAATGACACAAGGTATCGTGCTAAACGGGGTGACCCTAGCCGATCCTGACCCTGTGCAACGTGCCCAATTTGTGTCAATGCAGTTAATTGCAGCACTTATTGATAGTAACGACCAACTGATAGCCGCAACCTGTGCTTATCTTGCAAACCGTTTACCGGATTTAAAACAGTTAAAAGTAGACGAAAATTTTAATTTTGATCTTGTTTTTGATGAAGAGTATAAAAATCAGGTACAGGTTGCTTTTAATGCTAATGATTTAAAAACCACCCCGGTTCATTAATCAGTCTGATTCGGCTAACTATATTAAAGAAGAAAAATAAAATGATATCTATATTAAAAAAAATACGTCCAATGCGAGTGGTATTGATTTCGCTGGCTATTCTGAGTTTAATTTTTAAGGCAAAAACAGGCGCGGAAGTTTCCTATGATGGCTGGCCTATGATTGAAACAGTTTTTATTCCGGTAATGGCACCGTTGATCACCATGGTATTGTTACTGGATAGTCTTATTGCAACTATCTGGTTAAGCCAAACAACGGGTGAAGAAAAAAGTCGCTACAAGTTGATACTGCTATGCAATTTATCAACTATTATTATAATGTTAGCAGTATGGATTCCTTTCTTTATGGCAATTTTAACCTGAAATATTATCTATGGCGAAGTTGATTCAAATAAAAGATGGCAGTGCCGGGATTGTTTTTCCCATTCAGAAAGCCAAAATTACATTGGGGCGTGATGAGTCAAATGATATTTGTTTAAATGACGGTCTGGTGAGTAAATTTCATGCAGTGATTGAAATAACCGTTAATAATGCAAAAGATGGTGTCTATGAATATATTCTGCAGGATCTTGATAGTACCAACAATACCTATGTCAATGACCAGTTGATTAATTTGCATCGTTTAAGTGAAGGAGACCGGATTCGGATAGGAACAAATAATTTTACCTTTGATGACTCAGAGGATCAGCGTTTGGATGAAACTGCCAAATTGCACAAGTCATGGATCCCCGGTGTTTATTATACCGGTTCAAAATAGTACTATTCTAACAGGGTAGAATGCTGCTGAATAAACTCGTCAATAAACGAGTAGCTCTTAGCTCCACTAAAGCGATCGACTTCAACACCGTTTTCAAACAGCATGATAGTTGGGAAACCTCTTATCTGGTATTTCCCGGCGAGTTTCATATTGTCACCTTCGTCCACTTCAAGCTTGGCAAGTTTTATTGCACCATTATAATCAATAATGACTTTTTCAATAACCGGTGCGATGGTGATACAG
>JALXDW010000051.1:6736-8797 GCA_027070385.1 Chromatiales bacterium | reverse complement strand
GGGTTAGGATTAGGATTATACCTGGCCTATGCTGCAATACGCCAACGTAAAGGTACGATGACACAGCAAAACTGTAAAACAAAAGGTAGCAAGACAATTATACATTTGCCTGCCATACTTTCTCCAATGTTAAACCATGATGGCTATGAGTAAATGAACTCAACAACGACAAAAAATTTACTACTGCTGGATGATGATAAAAGTTTTTGTGACGTCCTGTCACGCGCATTGCTGCGACATAATTTCAAGGTAAATATTGCTCATTCCATTCAGCAAGCCTGCGTACTTATGGACAAGGGGGATGTTGAATATAATCATGCTATCGTCGATTTACGTATTGGTCGTGAATCCGGACTGGAAGCTGTTAATAAAATTATCCAGCATTTCCCTGAAATTAAAATAGTCATGCTCACCGGTTATGCCAGTATTGCAACAGCCGTTGAAGCCATTAAACTGGGCGCAACCCATTACCTGACCAAACCTGCTGATATCAATGATATTATTGAAGGCTTTGGCAAACACTCTGGCAATGTCGAAGCACAACTGGCTGCAAGCCCCATGTCGGTTAAACGCCTGGAATGGGAGCATTTACAAAAAGTACTACAGGAACATGACGGAAATATCTCAGCAGCGGCCAGAGCGTTGGATATGCACCGTCGGACGTTGCAACGAAAATTACAGAAAAAACCTGTAAAACACTAGCCACTGAAAATCAGCAGCCCCTGCCCGGTACCCCCCCTACTATATTCATTATTTTTGTTATTTTTCAATAACCTGTGTCAATACACCCGATAGAAAAAATAGCTAAAGATTTCACCCGAACAGCCGAAATACAAATATAACATTCGTGGTATTTTTTTGATGATGAAATCTCTGTTCGCGCCAGCTGTTTATATTATGTCGCGTTTTCCCCTGAAGCATAAATTGCTGCTGTTTGCCCTGTCTGCTTTGATACCGTTATTTATACTGGCTTATCATTACAAACTGCTGCTGGATACCTCAGTTACACACGCCCCCCAAAATGTCCTCGATTTGCTTATCTTCACGGCCAGCTCTGCCACCTTGTTTGTTTACCTGTTGATCGGCCAGTATTATGAAGCAAAGCAGGTATTTGAAAATGCAGCAACCCCGGACAAAAAAATAAACCTCTCTTTGTTTCATCAAGAATATCTGCCCCTGCTTGATAGTATTCGCTACCAGAAAATTGCAGCACAACGAAAATTAAATCAAGTCATGGCAGCAGTGACTGAAGTCAGCAGTGCAGCAGACATACTGGTTAAACTGGCAGAAGACAGTGCAGAAGGTTCTCAGCAGCAGGGGCAGGCTGTCAACAGCATTGCCTCAGCCATTGAACAGATGTCAGCAAGTCTTAACCAGGTTGAAAAACAGGCCGCAACAACCCAGGTAAGTTCAACCCAATCCAGCCAGCTTGCAGTAGAAGGGGAACATGTTTCACAACAAGCGGTTGAAGATATACAAAGTATTGCTACATCTGTTGCCGAATCATCATCGCTTATTCTGTCGTTAGGCGATCGTTCCCAACAAATTGACTCGATTATTCATGTTATTGAAAGTATATCGGAACAAACCAATTTGCTTGCTTTAAATGCAGCGATTGAAGCTGCCCGAGCAGGTGAACATGGACGAGGATTTGCAGTTGTTGCTGATGAAGTACGCTCACTGGCCAACCGCAGCCATGATGCAGCAGCGCAGGTGGCTGAGCAAATCCAGAAAATACAAACTGAAATCCAGGATACAGTTAAAGCTATGGATAAAGTGACCTCCTCTGTTGAACACGGTGTTGATTTGATTAATCGTTCCGGAGAATCTTTGAAAGCCATACGTCGGGGAGCAACAGAAACCGCAGATATGTTCACGGCTATTAATGCAGCTATTTCAGAACAAGGTGAAGTAAGTACCACCATTGCCAGCCATATCGAACAGATTAACCAGCAAGCACAACAGCATAGCCATATTATTAATAATGTTGCATCCTCTGCCGAATATCTGGTGACGTTGGCAAAACAGGCCAAGGATATTTCCGTATGAGTTTGAGTTTAT
>JALXDW010000051.1:6209-6726 GCA_027070385.1 Chromatiales bacterium | reverse complement strand
GTTTATAGCCTGGTTTATTATTTTTACACGCAGACAGGTTTCATCCGTAATGCGAAAACGGATAACTGGCTTGAATGATTTGCAACATTTACGGCAATTACTGGAATATGTCCCTCAACACCGGGGAATGAGTAATGCTCTGCTACAAGGCGATCAAAGTTTTAAAGCAAAACTTGATAGCCTGGCAGAAAAGATTAACCATGAAATAAAATACATGACAGACATTGTCCGTCAAAAAGACAAATGGAAGATTAAAGACAAGCTAGAAACCATTGAGCAACAGTGGAACTTTATACATCAAAATTTAACCCGCTTAGAGGCAAGTAACAGCTTTGAATTACACAGTGAGCTAATAAAAAAACTACTGTTTCTCACTCATGACATTGGTGACACATCAAATGTTCTACTCACACAGGATAATACTTATTTAAAATTAGCCAATGCCGCTTTATGTAAACTGCCATTGATGGCTGAAATGCTTGGACAGGCCAGGGGAATGGGAACCGGTGTTGCAGCA
>JALXDW010000051.1:0-6199 GCA_027070385.1 Chromatiales bacterium | reverse complement strand
TTGCAGCAAAAGGGCAATGTGATGCCAATATGCGTGTAAAACTCTCTTATTTAATGAATACCACCCGTTATGTTGCCAATGAAGTTTGTCAAGATGTTGCAACTGCGCTGGAGAATGATGCTGTTTTAAAAAAACAGGCTGATAGTAAACTTCAAGCAAACAAGCGCTCCACTGAATATTTTCTGAATACTCTGGAACAAAACATCACCAATAGTTCCGAGATAAGTTTGTCGTCGATAGACTATTATAATGCAGGGACTGAAGCAATTCAGCAGACCTTCGCGTTGCTGGATAACATTACTCTGGCAATGAAAAATAATCTGCAAAACTGTATAAAAATGTTGTCCAGAAATCTGCTGATTGTACAAATAACTGTTGTGGTCAGCCTGGGTGTATTAGTTTACTTGTATTTTATATAGTCCGTACTCATTCAATTCAGATTCAGTAAATTGATAATTGTAGCCGGTTGCTGAATAATATCGGCAAGAGTGTATTTTTCCAGTGTTTGAAAAAATGCCGCTTGCGCTTCATTTAAAATATTTTTTAATTCGCAATGATTATTCAGAGGGCAAGCTGGTTTCTGGCAATTAACGACTTCCGTATTGGTTTCCATCGTCTGGACTATTTCACCCAGGTTTATCGAATCTGCAGATTTGGCTAGACGGATGCCGCCATTTTTTCCCCGTACTGTATTTATATACCCATGCCGGGAAAGATTATTAACAACCTTGGTTAAGTGATTTTTAAGTATATTAAAATGATTGGCAATCTCATTGATTGTCACCAATGTGTTTTTATCCTGTAGTGATAAAAAAATAAGTACTCTCAGCGAAAAATCAGTGTGATGTGTAAGCTGCATAATACCTGCACTGGCTGTAAAAGATTATTCCCAGTTTATCGTTTATCAGGTATAAACAAAAGGATCAGAGTAAATATCGTTCATGTTGCTACCTGCCATAAAAATCTGCTTGCGTAATTTTTTCACAATTTCCGGATCACCACACAAATAGCTTTTCCATCCTGCGGGTTTATCGATGAGCTGTGAAACAATTTTACTCAAATCACCCTCAACAATGTTCTTTGCCATACCTTCCTCTGCCTTTAATACACAGGGATGATAATAAAAATTGCTATGTTGTTCTGCAAACGCACTCAACATGTCGTGCAGATATAATCCAGATGGATTCAGACCACCATGAAATAAATGAATTTCACCACTGTGTCCACTTTGTATTGCATCCCTGAATATTCCAAATAACGGTGCTAAACCAGTACCCGTACCAATTAATAATAAATTTTGTTCCGGATTGCCTTGTGTATAAAAACAGTCTCCGACCGGCTCCTGTACAAAAATTTCATCACCAACTTTCAGCTCATTGGCAACCCAACTGGTAAACTGACCATTGGGTATTAACCGAATATGAAAAATCAATTCATCATCCACTCCAGGCAAACTGGCTAAGGAGTAATTACGACCCAACTCGTCATCACGCCATAATGTGACAAATTGGCCAGCAAAATAATCAACGGGTTGCTGTGTTTTAATTTTCAATTCGACCACGTCATTGCTTAGTTTTGTAATTTGTGAAACCTTCGCTGGAAATTTGAGTTGTTCAATATCCGGTAAACAAACTTCCATATCTTCTTCCGGCTTGCACACGCAAGCCAGAAAAAAATCTCGTGCTTTATGGGAATCTTTCAAGCCTTTTTGCGCAGCATCAGGCACATTACCGCTGGTCGCCTGCATTAAGCAAGAGTGACAGGCACCCGCACGACAATTATTGGGAATAGCCTGTCCATGCTCAAGCAATGTTTCAAGCACCGAACTACCCGTTGTAACAGGATAAATGCTATCTTTATATTTCAACTGCGCCATAACGACCTGCCTAGCGATTTAACACATCATCACGAACACTATTGGCAAGATCAGCCACTTCCTGAATATCGGCATCTGCGACACCCAACTCTTTTAATGTTGCACCAAGAAGTTCAACAATGGCATCAACATGGCTGTCATTCAATCCACGCTCAACCAGGTGTTTATGCCCGTCACGCATATCTTTACCGGTATAGTTATTCGGGCCACCAAAAACCATGGTTAAAAAACCTTTTTGCTTGGCCGCTTGTGCTTCCATATCCACATCATCAAAAAAGCCATTCACGCGATCATCGGATAATACTTTGCGGTAAAAAATATCCACTGCTGCATCCACAGCCGCTTCACCGCCTAAACGTTCATATAAACTTGCCATCTGTTGTTCTCCTGATTTAAGGGTAATTTAGACTAACTCTAAAATAATTATACATAACATACATATTAAATGCATCTTTAATTTGTATATTTATCAGCAAATACTAGATCGGCAGGAAGACAAAGGATCTTTAGCTATTTTCGGTGTGGGTGGGAAACAGTTCACGATCGGCCCAATCGGCAAATTCACTGCGTGTACAACTATCCGCGCTTTTTAAACCATGGCCTTCGACAACACGATAAATCACCATATCTTTCTTAGGGTCGTCCGAGGCGGCTTCATCAATAATCTGTCTAACTGACCACTCGGCCCCATGTTTACTGTTAGTATAATAGTGCCCCAGTTTGATTTGGTCAGCGGTAAATTTAGGCGTTTCCGCATGTTCAAGTGCCAACGCAAACAATCGTTGCAGATCATCCGCATTTAAGTCAATCACCAAATCAATATCCGCCAGTGCACGTTCAATATAGCGTTTGTCAATAAAACGCGATGATGTTTTATCTTCAAAAGCCGGCACATCGGCAAACCGCATCAAGCTAACGGGATAACGCCGCCAGGGGAAAAAACTGTTGAAGGCCACAGCAGTAACAAAAATAATAACAGTATTCAGGAAAACCGGTGTCAATACATAGCCATAGCCCAAGGCGTGGATTTGCGCACTGCCAATCACGGCCGCTAATGCGGTGGCGCCCCCCGGAGGGTGAACACAACGTAAAATATGCATGGTACCAATGGCTAAACCAACAGCCAAACCCGATGCCAGAAAAACATTCGGCACAAGGTAATAACAACTCACTCCCACCAGCGCAGAACTCAACTGACCACCAAATAAAGCCCAGGGTTGGGAAAGTTTACCGTGCGGTACGGCAAAGACCAACACGGCAGATGCACCCATGGAAGGGACAATAAGTGCCGCACCACTTGCTCCGGTAAAATGAAAACTGATACTACTAATGAGAAAAATACCGATAAAACCACCTAATGTGGATGCCAGCTTTTCTGCACTACTCACCGAACTGTCAATACTTAACAGTCGTACCAGCTTTTTGAAAATCTGATTCATTGTATAAACCTGCCCATAACCGGAAATAATCGGTAACTATCCATTTAATATAAACTGTTTTGAAAATAAAATTATTATTTTGATTAATAACGCATACACTCTGGCCACAAGATTTTAACAACCTTGTGGCCAGGGTAGATGATTCTGATTATTCCATTTTCAATTTAACAACCGGACGTTTTTCCAGTGTCCACTGATGCATTGAACCATCATACATTTTTACATTCTTATTACCCAGCAATTCACTCAAAACAAACCAGCTGCCTGTTGCCAGATGACCACTGTTACAATAAGTGATAGATTCTTTTGACGGATTGATCCCCATTTGCTTGAATAAAGATTTCGATTCGTCTACCCGCAGAAATTTTGCCGGCATTCGAGTGGACAATAACTCATTAGGGTAAGGTTTTGCACCCGGGATATGTCCATTACTGTAAACGTATGACTTTTTGCGCCAAGTACCTAAATACAAACTGATAGCACGTGTATCAACTAATTGTTTTTTGGCTTTGATAGCCGCTTCAATATCTTCACTGGTTGCAAGAATATTACGACGTTCAGCCGTTGCTACCCAGTTCCCTTTCGCCGGCTTGCTCGGTTGAGTACTCACTGCACGTTTGTCGATAAGCCATTGCGCCATACCGCCATTTAATATCGCCATATTATCATGACCATAATACTTCATTTGCCAGTAAAAACGGGTTGCCATCGTCAGGTCAAGATTATTTTCACCCTTGGAAACAATCACCACAGCACTGTCTTTATTGACACCTGCATTTTGCATTACTTTCTCAAATGCTTTTTTACCAATCCGCATTTTCTGTACAACCCGGCCATTAATTTTTTTATTTGTGCGAAGTGTTTTGTAATTCACCAATATGGAACCAGGAATATGCCCTGCCACTTTTTTCAGTTTTAATTTTCCTGACTTTTTATCTTTCCTATACACCGGCTTTTTAGTAAAGCTTTTTACATCCTTACGAATCTCCAATATGACAACCTTGTTTTTATTTTTAGCCAACCAGTCAGTTTCAACCAATGGCCCGGGTAAATTAAAGGCGAAAACCAGATTTGATAGCAATACCCCTGATAATGCTATTAGCAGTAATTGAATTTTTTTCATTTTTTTCTCCTGATTAAGAATCAAGTTAATTGTTCCAGTTTTTGTTGCAGCTTTATTTCCTGCTCAGCCAACAGGTATAAACTTCTATCCTGCTTACAGTCTTCATCTTCCTTACTCTTGATAACATGATCACGCTCATTTAACAATCCAAAAATTTCCGACTGGTAAACCACTAGCATCGACATTAGCCATTGTTCCAGAATACTCGTCTGTTCGGCAAATGGAATAGTTTGTAGCTGCCGGGCAAGTAAGTCAGCTTCCAGCCAGGTTTCCCCGCTTACCCAATGATTTACCATAAACCAGCGTATCGGTTGTCCAAATTCATCCATTGATAAAGCAACAAGATGAGACCAGTTATCTGATTGCGGACTGGCCGGTGCAAAAATATGGAAGTGACCATGTTCATTTTTAAATAAATGCTTTATATCTTTCTGATTCGCGTGACAATGGTAAAAAGCCCGCCAGCCCGCCTGATTAAACCGCAAAAATCCTTCAGGGTATTTTACTTCCTGCTTAATTTGCGGATTATTATTTAAAACCTCCAAAACAGGGTTGGATTGTTTTTCCCCCATTGTGAGGATGGTTTGACACAGGATTTCAATCGCCTGTGCCTGCAAAACTAGTCACCAAGCCCGCATGGCGAACTTTCCTCTCCTAAAGAGCAAGGACTGCTATCCTCTTCACCTTCAATAATAATATTCGACTGTTGCCCGGATTGTTCCGAAACCTGTGCGACCGGTAATTTATGCTTGGTATGATCAATCGCGGTTAGAACAGTCGCCAAGCCAATAGCCGTTCCCATAATAAAACGATTACGATTTTTCATTGCGCGCTCCATAAGGGTCATCTAGTTTCATCCAGACCCTGAGTTTAACTCCAACAATCCCGCCCATAAATCCGGCTAGCAACCACAACCAGCCATGCAAACTGCCAGAGGCAATCCCGGCCAGCATACCGCCAATATTACAACCGAAAGCCAATCGAGCACCATAACCTAATAACAAACCACCAATGACGGCTGTCACAACACGCCTTGATGTTATTTTATCTTCCGGCGCGTATTTCCCGGCTAATGCTGCCGCCAGCATTGCACCGGCAATCACACCATAATCCATAACCGTTGTGACATCAGCCAACACGCTCTGGTTAAGTGCTTTAGCAGGATAACCACCAGACCAGTACACCCAATTTGAAATATCCCCTCCCAGTGCTGTCCATATTTTTGTTCCCCACAAGCCAAAGGCAAATGTAATCGTCCACGGATAACCGGCCATTAACAACGCGATTAACCCCAGTACTGCAAGCCCAACCGCTCCCCAGCTTAACGGCCAGGGGCCATGAATAAATTGATCCAATTTGCTTTCTCGTAAAACAGGGGCAGAAAAATCCTGTACTTTATTTTTACGTTTCAACTCCATCTTTCGAACAAGACGGTAAAGAGCGAATAACAACAACAGCTGTACAGTCAACGCGGGCAGCCAACCAAATTCAGAAATTATGGAAATTTTCCCCAGATTGGGAAAGCTCAACCACCAATGTAAATGAGCTGTTCCTAGCGTTGCACCTACAATAAAAAAAGCCAGGGTAATAAGCATATCAACCTGACCTTGTCCCACTGTAAACAAGGTGCCTGAGCCACATCCTCCCCCAAGCTGCATTCCAATCCCAAATAGGAAGGCACCAACAATAACAGACAAACCAATTTGCCCCATTGCTGCACTTACCGATATCCCCGGGAATACCCCGGCAACAAAAGGAAAA
>JALXDW010000050.1 GCA_027070385.1 Chromatiales bacterium | reverse complement strand
AACACGCACCGATTCATGCCAGGTTTCAACACCCTGTATTTCCTTGATGCCAATACCATAAATTTTATTAACGACTGCAAACATACCATCAAGTACCCGTTGTTCGGGAAAATACGGTTTGAGTTCTTCCTGACTAATCGCATATTTTTTTTGCCGCAGTTTTTCAGAGTAATACATGACATCCCATGCTTGCAGGTCTTCAATGCCATATTTTGATTTTACAAAATCCTGCAATTCTTCGTATTCCTGACGTGCAACTGTTTTACATTTTTCAGTGAGCTGTTGCAGAAAACCCAATACATCCTCGGTTGTCTCCGCCATTTTGGTGGCTAACGATAATTCTGCATAATTGTTAAAATTTAACAGTATTGCCAGTTCATGTCGCAAAGCCAGAATTTGCTGCATGATATCGGAATTATCCCATTTGCCTGCATTGCTGCCTTGATCCGAGGCACGGGTTACAAATTCACGGTACATTTGTTCTCGCAGGTTTCTGTCATCTGCGTACATCATGACCGCCATGTAAGAGGGAGCATCTAATGTAAAAACCCACCCTTGCAGCTCCTTTTGTTCAGCAGCCTGCTTTGCCATACCAATCGCAAAAGCGGGCAGCCCGGAAAGATCTTTTTCTTCTGTAATTTGCTTATGCCACGCATGTGTGGCATCCAGAATATTTTCTTCAAATTGGGTTTTTAATTTTGACAGCTGTTGCTTGATTTCTTTAAAGCGCTGTTTTTTATTTTCTTCCAGTGCCACACCTGAAAGATGAAAATCACGCAGTGCGTTATTAATAATTTTTTGTTGTGCCGTGTCCAATGTTTCAAAACTGGCTGCATCGGCAATCTTTTTATAAGCCTGATACAGCTTTTCATTCTGTCCCAATTCGGTGGAATACTCACTGAGTTTGGGCAAACATTTGTTATAGGCCTCACGTAATCCATCACTATTGACCACTGAATTCATGTGGCTCACAGGCGACCATGCACGCTGCAATCTGTCTGACATTTCTTCTAAAGGCTGAATAAAATTATCCCAACTAAAATGCGATTGTTCGAGTAGCTCTGCGAGTTGCTGTCGATTATCTTTTAGAATCTGGTCGATGGCCGGTTCAACATGTTCCGGCTTAATATGTGCAAATGGCGGGAGTTGTGGATGCTCGGTTTGCAGCATGCTTAATAATGGATTTGTCATGGTATATATATAGTATGATGGTTATCTTAATAAACTGCATAGAGTCTACTAAACCATTGGCAAAGCTACAATTTTTACTTATTTGGTTAAAATTTAACCATTATGCATAAAACGGATGCGCCTTACGAAGCACTGACCCCGGACGTTATTCTCGATAGTGTCGAAAGCCTGGGACTGATCAGCGATGGACGTTTTTTGGCACTGAACAGCTATGAAAACCGGGTTTATCAGGTCGGCATAGAGGATGAACAGCCCATTATTGCCAAATACTATCGACCCGGCCGCTGGAGCGATGCGGCTATTCTGGAAGAACACCAATTTGCAGCTGATTGTGTTGAACAGGAAATCCCTTTGATTGCACCATTGGCATTTAACCAAACCAGCTTACACCGCTTCCATGATTTCCGCTTTAGTCTCTACAAACGTTATGGCGGCCACGCCCCTAATCTGGATAATCCCGAACACCTGGAATGGCTTGGTCGTTTTATTGGCCGACTACATGCGGTTGGCAGTCGCTTTCCCTTTCAACATCGACTCACCCTTAACCCGACCACCTTTGGTCATGACTGTTTAGACTTTTTACTGCAACATGATTTTATTCCTGATGAAATAAAACACAACTATCAACTGGCAGCACAGCAGGTTTTAGAAATTATTGATCAGCAATTCAATGACTATGCCCACCTGCCTGTTATTCGTTTACATGGCGACCTGCATGTTGGCAATATTTTATGGACCGATGCTGGCCCACACATTGTTGATCTGGATGATTGCATGATGGGGTTTGCTCTTCAGGATATCTGGATGTTGTTATCCGGAACAGAAGATGAAATGGTGGTGCAACTGAATACCATCATAAAAGGTTACAATCAATTTTATGATTTTGACCCGTCAAGCCTGAATTTAATTGAAGCCTTACGCAGTCTAAGACTGATCAACTACAGTGCCTGGCTGGCACGTCGCTGGCATGATCCGACTTTTCCAAAAAACTTTTCCTGGTTTAATGAACCGCGTTATTGGGAAGAACAACTTTATACTTTCCGCGAACAAATTGAGCGTATGCAGTCGACAAGAATATTGTCGCTTTATAATGATTAGTTTTTAAATCATTTAACTGCGGCGGAGACAGCGAAAATTTTATTCCGTAACAAAAATAGCCTTTAGGCCTGTTATACCTGCAGAGCAAATTATAGCTTTAACACTTTGAGCATCTTTCATCGTACCCACTGTATCGCCTTGGTTAAAATATTTTTTCCATAAAAAAAGCCACACATTTTATGTGTGGCTTTTAATACAAAGAAATAATTAAAATTATTTTTTCTTCTTGGCTTCTTCCCGTTCATGTGCTGCTTTAATCACTTCTTCAGCAACATTTTTAGGACAAGGTTTGTAGTGCAGGAATTCCATTGAGAACTGACCACGACCTGATGTCATA
>JALXDW010000049.1:3879-8808 GCA_027070385.1 Chromatiales bacterium | reverse complement strand
CTTGGCCAAAAGGCTCTCCGTTTTTGAGCGCGTTAAATGCCTCCTCTGCTTTTGCCTTGGCTGCCGCCACTTTTTCGGGGCTGGCATTTCCGGGAACCGTGATGAGGATGTGGCTGAGGTTGACATAAATCCATTTCATAAATTAAAGCGTAATATATATGGAATACTTATCGGACGATAATCGGGTATTTTGAGTGAAATGGGGCAAATTTGTGAAATAGGCGGGTATTTTACTGAATGGGTACTTTAATGGCGTTGCTGAGGGTGGCAAAGTCGAGTAATGAGAGTGTTTCGGGGCGAGCGGTGGGGGCAATCCCCAGTGCCTGAATATCGGCTTCAGTCAGATACTGTTTAAGGGTATTGCGTAATGTTTTGCGACGTTGCTGGAAAACACGTCTCACCAGTTTCGCAAATTGGTCTGGATTGTTTAAAGTGCTTAATGGCTGGGCTTTTGGGCGTAAACGTACCAGACTGGAGACAATTTTGGGGGCGGGAATAAAAGCATTCGCTGGAATATCAAACAAATAGTCAACATCACAATACCATTGTAACATCACGCTCAGCCGGCCATAAATTTTTGTATTGGGTTCAGCGGCCATTCTTTGTACCACTTCTTTTTGCAGCATAAAGTGCATGTCATCAATCACATCCAGAAATTCCAGCAAATGAAATATCAAAGGGGTGGAGATATTGTAGGGCAGGTTACCTACCAGGCGTAATTTATTACCGGTTTTTGCTAGTTGGTGAAAATTAAATTTTAGTGCATCCGCTTCGTGAATAATAAGCTTACCGTGTTCAGTACTTTGTCGGTTTAATATGGCGATTAGATCACGGTCAATTTCAACCGCAGTGAGTTTGCCGAGTGTGTCGAGTAAAGGATAACTCAGTGCGCCTTGCCCTGGGCCAATCTCAACAATATTTTGTGATTTTTTCGGCTGGATGGCATGAATAATTTTGTGAATGATATTCTGATCGTGTAAAAAATTTTGTCCAAAACGTTTACGAGCCTGGTGGGCATTATTAGGGGAGATTTTTGAATTGTCAGAATATGAAGACATCAACCTAACCTGCACTCATGTTGATGGCAAGCTCAATCGCATTATACAGACTTGATGGATTCGCCTTGCCGGTAGCAGCGAGTTCCAATGCGGTACCATGGTCAACTGAGGTACGAATAAAAGGTAAACCCAATGTTACATTAATCCCCTGGCCAAAGCCAAGATGTTTTAGCATGGGGAGTCCTTGATCATGATACATCGCTAACACGGCATCGGCTTGCCGTAAATTGTTTTCCACAAACAAGGTGTCTGCAGGCAATGGGCCAATAAGGTTTAATCCTTTTGCCCTTAGTTTATTTAAAACCGGTTCAATGATTTTTTTTTCTTCATGGCCCAAGTGGCCATCTTCGCCCGCATGTGGATTTAAACCACAGACATAAATAGTTGGTGATGGAATATTAAATGAATGCAATAAGTCATGTTGCAGTATCGTAATGGTTTGTTCCAGTTCAGATTCGGTAATGGCCTCACTGACCTTGTTGAGCGGTAGATGTGTGGTGACCAATGCAACCCGTAATTTAAAAGCAGAGTTATTCTCACATAACATCATGACTACTTTTTGAGTTTGGGTTTTTTCTGCCAGGTATTCGGTGTGTCCGGTAAAACTGATACCGGCATCATTAATAATACCTTTGTGTATCGGCCCGGTTACCATTGCACTAAATGTTTTATTCAGACAGTTTTGTATGGCAATGTCTAAACAGGCCAGAACGTAGCGACTATTTTTTTTGTCAAGAATACCCGGCTGTGAATTTATTGGCGCGGCAACATCCAGTATCTCAACAGGTTGTTTTGTTGTATGGTTTTTTGTGTATTCATTAAAGTTGTACTGGACACCAAGCTGTCGGGCCCGTTCACGAATAACAGATTGGTCACCAATAACAACAAGGTTTACATTATTAAACGTTTCATTTTGTTCACTGAGTGGTAACACAAGATCCGGGCCAATACCGGCCGGTTCCCCGCAGGTAATCGCAATGGTTTGCAGTGGTGGTTTTGTTGCAGGGCTTGGTGAATGAGCTGGCATATGGGATTAAAAAATATCGCGGTTGAAACAGCCCGGCATTATTTATTTATTCGATACTCAACATAGGCTTCGCTGCGTAAACGTCTTAGCCAGTTACTGACAGCTTCTTCGGTTTTGCGTTCACCAATTTGTTTACGAATTTTGTTACGCAAGAAAGCCTGGGTATCGTCATGTTGGCGACGCGCAAGAACCTGAATAATGTGCCAGCCATATCGACTGCGTACGGGTTGACTGATTTCACCGGGTTTCAGTTTGTCCATGACGGCCTGAAATTCAGGTACTGTTGTTCCTGGGTTTAACCAGCCAAGGTCACCACCACGTGCAGCGGAGCCTTTATCATCTGAATTTGCTTTTGCGATAGGAGCAAAGGGTTCGCCATTAATAATTCGTTCACGCAGGCGTTTTAAGGTTGCTTTTACTACCGCATTATTTTTAACCTGGTTAGGCACAATCAGAATATGTCGAGCATGAGTTTGTTTCACTACCCGACGTTTTTGCTTGCTTCGGCGTTCAAGTACCTTGACGATATGAAAACCACTGGGGCTGCGAATAATATCGGTAATTTGGCCGGGTTCAAGTTTAATTACCTTGTCGATAAAGATGGATGGGAGTTGAGCGGCTTGTCGCCATCCCAGGTCGCCACCTTTTAGAGCGTTTTGGCCATTGGAATACGCTGCTGCAGTTTCTGCAAAATCGGCACCAATATTTAATTGTGCCAGAATTTGCTGTGCTTTTTGTCGTGCCTGTTGAATTTGCTCTGGTGTGGCAGTTTCGGGTGTGGCAATCAATATATGTGCAAGATGAAACTCATCAGACAGTGCCTTGTTATTTTTCTGGTTTCTTAATTCAGTGTCAATTTCCTGCTCAGTGACAACAATGGTATTTTCAATACGTCGTTTTTTTAACTGACTGATGGTCATTTCATTTTTAATATTCTGACGAAATTCGGCATATTCGATACCATCGCGCCTTAAAACATCCTTAAACTGGGCAAGCGTCAGGTTGTTTTCCCGTGCGATTCGTTGAATCACTTTGTTAATGGTTTCATCGTCAATAATAACACTGGCACGTTTTGCCAGTTGTAACTGCAGTTTTTCAGTGATGAGTTGTTCCAGTATTTGCCGGTATAAAACATTCTTTGGAGGCAGATTTTTTCTCTGGCCTTTTAATTGAGCCAGAATTTGTTTGATACGTTTTTTCAGTTCGGTTGCGGTGATGACATCGTTATTGACAATGGCAACAACATGATCAAGTTCTTCGATTTGTGGTTTTTTTGTATTTGTGCCGGCGTAGGTAATGGTGCTGTAAATAGTAAGCAGGCAAAGACTGGTAAAGGTAAGCAGGATTCGTACAACTGGAGACATTTTAAGCTCTTTAATTCTGAATAATTGGGTAAAATACGGTTAATTTGAATAGCCTAGGATACCACGACTGAGCAGTGTATCGATCTGTTTTTTCTGACCAAAACTGGATAATCCTTTTAATTCAAGTTCGATAAACAGGGCTTCCTGATAGGGGTCGTTCGGGTAAGCATCGGTGTAATAACGCCGTTGTACCAAACGGATTCCCCAGCAACAATCGTCATATTGGATACCATAAACGGATTCAAGTTCACGATCCTGACGTAAATCTTCATGTTTTCGTATCAGGATTGTCCATTGTGGATGGATTTTCCAGATAGCGGACATTTCCCGCGTTTCCAGTGTGTCACGCTGAAAACGGTAGTTGATATTGAAAATATGATTTTTATCGGCTTTATATTGTAAACGTATATTGCGCTGGTCTATTTTACGACTTTGCTGATTACGGATAAGCGTGCCATTGACTTTCAGCTGGTGAGTTGGCTGAAAAGTTACGTCCAGTTGCAAATCGGACCAGGAACCCTGGCGCACCTGTTCGCCAGCGAGGGTCACACGGCTGTCGGCAAACTGATAGGTTTGCCCGAGGCTGGCGGTTAATACTTCAGCTCCGGAGTCCAGGCTGATATAACGACTGGTTAATCCATAGGTAATCTGATTGGCATCATTAATTCTGTCCGCACCGGAGTAGCGGTTTTCACTGAACAGTTGGTTGACATCACTGCTGATAGTCGCACTGTCAAAAACCGGCAATGTGCTTTGTTCCCGGTAGGGAATGTATAAATACTGTAAACGGGGTTCAAGAGTATGCAGATAGTTGCTGCTATTAAAGTGACTGTCACGTTCAAAGAAAACACCACTGTCGATACTGAAAATGGGAACGGTTCGGGTAGGATTTTTCTTCTCGCCCGCATTAATACGATTCAGATCGTAGCGAGTATAATGCAACGAGGTCAAAAAAGTGGTGTAGGCAGCAGCATTTTTTAATGGCAGGCTAACGCTGGGTTGCAGTACCAGGCGATCCCCAATCGGGCTTTGACTGCTGTGTGAAAAACGAGTCCATTCTGATTGCAGTGAGGTATTCAGTGTATTGGGTGTGATTGCCTGACGGGTATTAAAGTTAAGTTGTGGCAAACGTTTGATCTGCTCATTGCCACTTAATGTTTGATAGCCCTGGAAGCGTCCTCGAAATAGCCAGTCTTTTGCGTCATAACGAATATCAGCACGGCGTTCGATATTGGACTGACTGGCACTGTTAAGATCGCCACCAAAATCATCCAGGTAAAAATCATCACTTACATAGTTAAAATTCAAATCACCGGCCCAACCACCGGTGGGGTTCTGTTTATGGTTCCAGCTAAAGGCCTGGCGATCATTCTGTGTCAGTGAATCATTAGGCAGGTAATCCAGATTGAATTGTCCGTTTGATTCTTTGGTCAGATAGCGAAATTCAGTCTGAAGTTGTGTACCACGTTTATCCATATAG
>JALXDW010000049.1:0-3869 GCA_027070385.1 Chromatiales bacterium | reverse complement strand
TCCATATAGTGCGGGGTAATAGTGGCATCAAATTGAGGATGAATATTCCAGTAATAGGGGACATAAAGTTCCGAACCGTTTTTAAGCGAAGAACCAAAACTGGGAAATAAGAAACCGGACAGGCGTTCATTGCCAATAGGGAAACGTAAATAGGGTAAATACAGAAAAGGAATGCCCTTAAACCGGACGACCACATTATTCGCATGTCCCTGATGTGTTTCATTATTCAAGTTAATGGTCGTGGCACTGAGTACCCAGTCCGGGGAGGAGGCCGGACAGGTGCTGTATGTTGCTTCAGCCATTTCAAGTTCGGTTTCACTTTTAATTTCAATACGATTGGCCTGGCCTTGTGCCCGGGTTTTACTGTCACGGTAGTGAGCCTGCTCGATGGCTCCCTGATTTGTTTTCAGGTTCATTTGTAAAGCATCGCCACTGATAAAAAGAGTATCTTTGGTCAGCTCGACATTGCCAGTTGCTTTTAAGTCCTGCTTGTTTTTGTTGTACAACGCTTTATCAGCTGTCAGTTGTTGGTCGTTTCGTTTTATAACAACTGAACCGCTGAATGTCGTGATTTCTTTTTGGCTCATGTCTGCGGAGTCTGCTTCCAGATAGAGCTTGTTATCATTCGGATTTGTTACTTTTATGGTCGGAGCGGGGGGGCATAATCCGGTATTTTGAGCAGCCGGGGGCGGTACTGATTCCGGCTCTTCAGCGGCATGGCTGATGTTAAACACAGCAAAGCTCAGCAGGCAGTAAAGGCATAATCGTTTAAAAGCGAACGGACTATAAAACATGAATGACCGGTTTGTTGTTTTGAAAGTGACAGTTTACCAAACTGTCAGTGCAACATCAGGTTAAATACAAATAAAATAGCCATAAACAGTGGTTGATGTAGCAGATAAATGATAAGACTGTGGCGACCCATGCAAGTGATCCCGCTTTGCAGGCGGTTTTTTTCTCGCCAACGGCTGATAAACTTCAAATGCCGTTGTTCAAAAATAAAGGCACCGCTAAAAATACCAATCAGTACCACGCCAAACCAGGGTAGAAAAGGGACATAATCTTCGGTGAGTGGTTTTTGTGGCATCAAGCCAAACCATTGAAGAGCAGGCTGATTAAAAAATGCTGATGAGATGGACGTCCCGACAAGAATCAATGCGATGCCAAGCAATAAATTAGCGTAATAAAAGCGGATAAACAGTAGCCCGACCAGACTGGCAACAAGAATAAAATGTAGGATACCAAAAAATATATAACTATCCGGAAAAGTCAGGTAACTGGCAAAACTGACCAGTGCTGAAGCTAATATTAACTGTACAGAGCGTTTAACAATACGCGCGGTTTTAAAACCATTGTGGTTAGCCAGCCAGAGACTGACACCTACTATCCATAAAAAGAGAGTCACAATCAGGGTTCGAAAGTAAATCCATAAAGGATTATTATAGAAATTGGTTTCAATAAAATGGTAATAGTTTAAATCAAAGCTGAAGTGATAGACAAACATCAGCAGTAAGGCGATGCCACGCAGATAATCAATATAGCCGTAGTGAGATGCTTTTTTAGCAGATGAACATGTTATATTAAACATACTTCAGATTAACATTTATAAATCAGGAACATCAAGTTTGGATATACGACAACAACAAATCGTTCAATGGATAGAAAATGATTTAGGTTATCGGGACTACTCCTTGCAACCGGCATCAGCCGATGCCAGTTTTCGCCGTTACTTCAGGTTAAAAGATAATGTTAACAAGGATTCAAAAATTTTAATGGATGCTCCACCGGATAAGGAGGACAGTCATCCTTTTATTCGTATTGCCGGTGCTTTTCGACAGGCAGGTTTAAATGTTCCCCGGGTTTATGCACAGAATTTTGAACAGGGGTTTTTCCTGTTATCAGACTTGGGTCATATTGACTATTTAACATGTATTAATGATGAAAATGCCGATCGGCTTTATAACGATGCCATGCAAGCCCTGCTTACGCTACAGCGGGGAAGACCGTGTGCCTTACCGGCTTACGATGAAACATTATTGCAACAGGAAATGAATTTATTTATTGACTGGTTCCTGGTCAAGCATAAGCAAATAACGCTGTCACCACCACAACAACACCTTATGAAAGAGACCTTTAATGCTTTAGCCGCATCCGCTTTGTCGCAACCGATGGTGTGTGTACATCGTGATTATCATTCACGCAATTTAATGTTGAGTGATGTTCAGAATCCCGGGATTCTGGATTTTCAGGATGCAGTTATCGGGCCGATTACTTACGATCTGGTTTCCTTGCTACGTGATTGTTATGTGGCATGGCCTGTCGAAAAAGTGGATAAATGGGTACGAACTTTTCATACCCAGGCAATGGATAAAGGGGTATTAAAGCCGATCGATTACTCGCAATTTGAACGTTGGTTTGACTGGATGGGGATGCAGCGGCATTTAAAAGCCATTGGTATTTTTGCGCGACTGAATTACCGTGATGCTAAACCGGGTTATATGGATGATATCCCGCGTACCTTGGCCTACCTGAAATGGGCAGCAGGGAAATATTCCGAGCTGGAAAAATTTAACCAATTACTGCATGAACTGGTTTGATATGCTGGTTGGCATTTTGCATCAGGTATCAGGCTGGGAGTTTCAATGAAAGCAATGATTTTAGCGGCTGGTCGCGGTGAACGAATGCGGCCATTAACAGATAGTGAACCAAAGCCCTTATTAGAGGTTGCGGGCAGCAGCTTAATTGAACATCACATTCAAGCACTGTATCGAGCCGGGATCCGCGATATCGTGATTAATCATGCCTGGTTGGGCGATAAAATTGAACAACGATTGGGTAATGGTGAACAATTTGGGGTGAATATTGTGTACTCCGCGGAACAAACCGCATTAGAGACTGCTGGCGGGATCCGGCAGGCATTGCCCTTGCTGGGCACAGAGCCCTTTTTGGTCGTGAATGCCGATATTTGGACGGATTTTCCGCTTATTCAGCTCGTTAATAACGTTAAAAAATGGATAAACAGTACTTTTTGGGCACATTTACTGCTTGTACCTAATCCGAAACATCACTCAGAGGGTGATTTTTGCATGCGTGGTGAGGACGATATACGTGTTTACGAAAAAGGGGTGTATCCGGACAGCCCTTGTTTTACTTTTAGCGGGATAGGCCTTTACCACCCCAAAATTTTTTATTATCTCGATGAAGGCCCGCAGGCATTAGCACCGGTGTTACGCGCACTTATTCGTGAACAGCATGTCAGCGGAGAAGTCTATGACGGTGACTGGTTTGATATCGGCACCCCACAACGGTTAGCTGAAATAAATGATTATTTAACTGAAAAATAGAGCTGGTTTGTTGCGGCTGGTTGGTAAGTTGTTATAATTTATAACAAAATGAGGATAAAGGAGAGCAGTGTATGCGGCTGCATATAAGGGGGTTACAGCCCGTTCTAATTCAATGCAAATCGAGTTTAATGACCGGCTGTGTTGCATTAGGGTTGTTATTTGTTAACAGTGTAAATGCCTTGCCGGCATCTAACACATCCTCGGCTGCATTGCTTTCAGAGCAGGACTTGCAAAAGCTTAAAACTGCACAGCAAAAAATCATTGCTAAAGATTACCGTCAGGCACTTAAACTGGCTGGCAGTGTCTTATCCGAGGTGCCGGCACAATTTGAAGCAAAATTTATCCGGGCACAGGCATTAAGCCGGTTGGGTAAAATAAAAGAAGCCATTGAAATTTACCAGAGTTTATTGGCGGCTCGGCCGAAACAACCGGGTATTTATAATAATTTGGCAACCCTTTACGCGCGACAGGGAAAACTGGATCTGGCACGTGAAACTCTGGACAAGGGAATGGCAACCAATCCGC
>JALXDW010000048.1 GCA_027070385.1 Chromatiales bacterium | reverse complement strand
ATGTATAGATTGAGACGCTTTGATATTTTATAAAAAGGTCTCATGTTTTTATCTATGTGCGAATTATGCGACTGTAGTGTGAATAGTTTATGACGCTATTGTGACAATTTGATGACAAGTTTCAGGCAGGCTTAATGCTTGATCAGGCGTGTCGAAGGAAATATGCAGCGGAATGTGCTGCCAACATTTAGCTTGCTGGTGATTTCCAGGCGGCCATCATGGCGTTCAACAATATGCTTTACAATCGCAAGTCCCAGACCGGTCCCCCCTGATTCACGCGAACGGTCTACATTGACACGGTAAAAGCGTTCAGTTAAGTGCGGGATATGTTGCATCGGTATACCGGGGCCGCTGTCGGTAACACTGAAAACGGCTTGGCTATCTATTTCTTCCCACAGTATGGTTATATGCCCTTTAGCGGGAGTGTAACGAACAGCATTGTTTATCAGGTTGGCAAACAGGCTGTAAAGTTCTTCGTAGTTTCCGCTAATATTTGATTGGCTATTAATGTTCAGTTCAATAGTGTGATTTTTGTCATCAGACAGGATGATTGCTGATTCTTTGATGGCTGTAAGCAATGCTGCTATATCAATTTCATTGTCATGTTGGTCGGTCGGTCGTGTTTCCAGTTTGGATAGTGATAGTAAATCGCTGACCAGCCGTTCCATTCGTTTGGACTGTCCATACATGGTTTTGATGATTTTTCGCAGTTTTTCGGTATCGGTTGGTAAATTCTGTTGCATGGTTTCCAGATAACCGGAAATAACGGTAATCGGAGAGCGTAATTCATGAGAAGCATTGGCAACAAAACTGCTGCGCATTTCTTCCAGTTGTTTGATATGGCTTATATCCCGGCAGATAATCAGTGTTTGTCCTTTTACATATGGAATAATCTGTACCGCCAGTTGTTTGGTTGGGTGTTCAGGTGACGGAATATTAAGAACCTGATGGTAGTCGGCTTTATTCAGGTACTTCATAAATGCCGGGTTACGAATAAGATTGCTGATAGGTTGGTGTGTATCTTCCGGATAGCGCACTCCCACCAGAGATTCAGCGGCATTATTTGACCAGTCGATTTGCTGATGTTTGTTAAGGATGATCATGGCATCCGGTAATGCCGTGGTGGCATCCTGAAAACGCAGAATAGTATCATTTAGAATCTGTTTGTTTTTAGCATGAGATTTTTCCATTAAAAATAATTCATGGAAAATTTCACCCCAGTAACCACGACCCTCAGGCAGGGGTTCATCTTTTCGATGTAGTAACCAGTGATGTAGTCTGGAAATGTTTATAAATGTAAAAATGATATATGCAAATAAAACAATGCTGATAAACAAGACAGACAGATCAAAAGCAGAGCCTATAATTGCAGCTAAAAATATCAGGAAGATCAGGAACCAGAGTTCACGTTGAAATTGGGGATGCATTATTGTGCCGATAACCGATAGCCCGAGCCACGTACTGTCTGAATTAAGTCCTGGTTGTGGGTGGGTTCCAGAGCTTTACGCAAACGCCGGATATGCACATCAACAGTACGTTCTTCAACATACACGTTGTCACCCCATACACCATTGAGTAATTGTTCCCGGCTGTAAACACGATCGGGTGAGCGCATAAAAAAGGCAAGTAAATTATATTCTGTTGGCCCGAGAGCAATGGTTTGACCGTTTGATGATACCCGGTGTGACATGTTGTCCAATGTCAGGTTGGCCACATTTAAAATTTCACTGGAGTGGGCATTGGAGGTTCGACGTAGCAGCGCACGGATCCGCGCTTTTAATTCTTGAGTGGAAAAAGGTTTGCTAAGGTAATCATCTGCGCCACTATCAAGTCCTTCAAGCATATTGTCTTCTTCTGTCTTGGCTGTCAGCATAATAACCGGTATTGAACGGGTGTGTTCATTGCGTCGCAGTGTTTTTACATACTGAATTCCACTGATACCGGGCATCATCCAGTCCAGCAAAATAAGACTGGGTAATTGCTGATTTAAAATAGCTTCGGCTTTATGTGCATCACTGGCCTCAATACACTGATACTCATCTTCTAATGAGATACTTATCATTTCGCGAATGGCATATTCGTCATCAATAATTAATATTACAGGTTTCTTTATCGTCGTCATAGCGGGTATTTAAGCAAAGCTATATGACATTTTTATTACAAATGTCATATAGCGGTTATCATCATAACTGTTTGCACAGCACTTTAATATTGTGCCGATTTTTTGCGGCATAAAGCCGCCGGATGAAGTGTCAAAATTAAAAATATTATTACTATAAAAATCAAACACATAGAATATTACGATATTCTAATGCCAATTTAATGTCACCACCAATGTGTTGTAGTGAACTAAGTCACTGATCACAGGTCTCACAAAGTGTAAATATTAGCATTTTCTGTTGGTACAGGAACTGCATTATTTATACTGTAATATTTATGAATTCTCCTTTAGGTTAGGTAAATTCGGGGCACTTTTCCTCAAAGTGCCCTATTTTTTTGCCTGTACATCCTTTCAACAACATTTTAACAAAGCTTTAAACGTTGATTGCAAAACAAGGCTTGCTTGATAAACTTGCACAATGACACTGCTGGAATCCAAAACTATTTTTACCGGTCGTATTATCAAAC
>JALXDW010000047.1 GCA_027070385.1 Chromatiales bacterium | reverse complement strand
GCACCATATTGAGAATATCATTCGGAATTTTGGAGAAGGTTTCGATTGCAGAAGCGGCCAGAACCAGACCTCGCAACTCACGTAAACCAATCACGGTCACCGCCCGTGTCACGGTTTCGATTTTAGACGGAAAACCATAAAACGCGCTATTGACTATCTTGAGCAAACGGGCGGTTAAACCGGTATCCTGGCTAATCACCTTACCAATGTCGGATGCGGAGGTACTGGCCTCATCCATCATTTCATTAACACGAATACAAACTTCGGGAAGGGAAACCAATCGCACAACCCCCGAAACCAAATCTGCTGCTTTAAGTGCCGGCCCCTGTTGCGATGGCGTAATACTTTGATTTTTCTCCATGCTTTCAGTTAACGACACCTCGCAGCGGATCTTTAGTTAAATCCGCCTAAAAAAGCAGCATGAGTGTTTCGAATAACCACAAGGTAATTGTTAAATACCTTCGTTTTCAAGCCGTTGCAACGCTTGTGCGGCAATGGCCTTAACTTCCGGGTCAGGGTCATTAAGTAACTGTTTTAATGTCGGTGGCAAAGTATTCAAATTTCGGGCAACCTCCAAACGGATATTAGCCGAACGGTCCATAGCCAAAGCTGCTAATACTTCTGCCGGCACATATTCAAAACGTGCCACCACACTTCGCACCGATTCGTTGCGGTCTTTTGCCAACAATAAAAAAGTTTGATTGTCGGTTGATAAATTAGTGGCCACGGCTATGCGTACCCTTTCGTTAGGGTCTGATGCCAAACGGATTAAATCCACCGGTTTTAATTTACGGTTACGCGCCAGTGCTTCACGCACCTCCACAACGGGATCCGTCATTAATTTTTGAATTTGAATACGAGTAATCTTTGGCGAACGCGCCTGACGGAAATGCTGCTCATGCTCGTCACCTGCGGCTGCAACAGAGCTGTTTAATAACAAAATAACGGCCAAAATCTGTACTATACGGGGGAGTGGAGAACAAATTGTGCTGAAAAACACCAATAAAGATGTGCGAAAAAACCCAGTTAAAACAATAGGGTAAGATATAAATTTCTTGCACATCCTGAAATTCCTGCTAAAAATAGATAATGACCGTAATATACCATAAATTATTTCCTTCCATGCTCAGCAGCAAAATAGCCGCTTTTCAGCAGTGTTGGAAACAAGCCCCCATAAAGAACGGCAATTAATGACAAAGACCCATCCTACTCCGCTTGCTAAAATACTCGCTGTTGATGATTCACGTGTCATGCGCCGTGCTATTAGTAAAATATTATCCAAACAATATACCGTAATTGAAGCCGAACATGGAGAAGATGCCTGGTCACTATTACAACATCACGATGACATTCAAATCGTTTTTACCGATTTATCCATGCCATACCTGGATGGTTACGGCCTGTTGGAACGTATCAGAACATCAAACGATGATCATATTGCGGCCTTACCGGTTATCATTATTACCGGTAAAGAAGACGACGATGAAGCCAAAATGGAAGCACTTGATAAAGGTGCCAATGATTTCATTGCCAAACCGTTTGACAAGGCACAACTATTTGCACGTGCCCAGTCACATATCAAATTTGAGCAAACCAGCAAAAAATTATCCGAAACGGCCGAAAAACTTGAAAAACAGGCGGCTGTAGACGAACTGACCGGTTTGGGCAGCCAACGCTATTTCCAAAAAGCCGCGGATGAACAACTCTCCTCCCTCATTCGACACAAAGGACATTGCTGTGTTTTACGGTTGGATATTGACGACTTCAATCGAATATTTATCAAACATGGCAAGCAGGTTGCCGATGAAATTATTCAGAATATTGGCCAGTGTCTTAACAAACATGTCCGCAAAGAAGACATGGCCGCACGCGTAGGTTTGGCAAAATTTGCCTTATTCCTCAACTATACTCACTTGGATCAGGCTATCAAACTGGCACAGCGGATTATTGATGAAATACCCCATCGAAAATTAAGTTCAAAAAATCTCCGCTTCACTGCCAGTGCCGGAATTTATGAACCGGATATCAACAAAGACAGCCGCTTTAACGATATTTACAATAAAACCGAAGCCTGCTTACAGCAGGCCATTCAACAAGGCGGACATACGCTTGTCAGTGAAAGCCAGCGCCCGACCGTCAATAACAAGCCACTCACACCGCTTAGCATTGAACAGGCTATTTATTTACTTGGGCAAGGTGAAGCGGATAAAGTCAAACCTCACCTGGAAACATTGTATTCACAATTAAAACCTTTGCTTTTATTATTCACACAATTCCTCAAAAAATAAACACAAAGGCAGCAGTATGTTTCAGCTTAAAAATATCAGCCGTAAAAGTGCTTTTTTTACCCATCTTGGTATCAGCTTTATTATATTTTTAGTCGTTTTATATTTCATCGTCTTTCATTGGTACCCACAACCGTTTTTCTCCACCGATGGTGGTTGGCAAGGTGTACGCTTAATTGCTGCTGTGGATATTGTATTAGGCCCCTTACTCACACTGATTATATTTAAACCTGGTAAACCCGGGCTAAAAATGGATGTTGCCATTATTGCCACGATTCAATTTGCTGCCTTATTGTCCGGTTTGTATGTCGTACATAATGAACGCCCGGTGGCTAAAATCTTTCAGGAAGGTATTTTT
>JALXDW010000046.1 GCA_027070385.1 Chromatiales bacterium | reverse complement strand
GCAACAAAAGCAGGCAAGCGTTGATTATAGGCATCAAGCTGTTTTATTTCATTTTCATAACTGTGAAATAATTTAAAAATAATACCAAACAAAATTTCACAAAATTTATCATAAACCGGTTTATGAGCAATAAACATGTTACATGAATGCAGATATCGTAATGCATATGTTTTTTCAAGCATTGCTGTTGTTAAAACAATATCGCCATTACGCGCAAGCTCATCAAGAAATTCAAGACCCGCTTCACCATGCGAACCGATATACTGATTGCGGATATTATTGTCCAGCTGAACAGGTTCCTGAACATAAAGTGTATCATTCTTGAAATCCAGCTTTTCAATACTGTTATCCCAGAAGCGACGATACTGACTGGTACCAACAATATCACAGGTTGAGTTTTTCCAAATCCAGTAAGTGGCTGTTAAATCACCCAGCACCCCGTTTAAATTGGAAATATTATCGCCACTATCATCAAATACATAATTCTTATTTTGTAATATCGTCCTGTATTCATCTGATATTGTAGCGGCATTGCACATAATATTTTGTTGATAAAGTTGTACTTTATGTGGTTCGTGATAAGGGAAACAGACACAATAGATGGTAATATTTTTATTCAATCTTCATGCCTTCTTTGCTAATGAAATAAACTCATCAACAATCTTTTCAACATAAGTAATCATTTCAGCTGTAATGGTTGGTGAACAGCCTACAAAAAATACTCTATCGAGTACTTCGTTAGCATTCGGATAAAGTTTAAAGTTATCAATATCCTTATAGGCTGGATGCATTAGAATATTGCCTGCAAAATAATTCCGTGTTTGTATTTTATTATCTTCAAGGAATTTAACCAGTGCAGTTTTTTGTTTTTTATCTTCACAGACTAGTGGCACACCAAACCAACTGGTTTCAGCATCCGGCAGTTCTTTTATGGAACGCACCCCGTTAATACGCTCAAAGATACTTGCCAACCAATCCTTATTACTACGCCTTATTTCATGCACTTTATCAAATTTTTCAAGTTGTACCGTACCGATTGCACCCTGCATATTGGTTGGCTTTAAATTGTAACCAATATTGGTAAACAGGTATTTGTGATCCACAACATGATCATAACCTTCAATCCATTTATCAAAGCGTTTACCACAAACTCCGTTAGCCAATAAATTCTGTTTACCCACACAGTAACAACCCCTTCCCCACCAGGCAAAACTTCTGGCAAGGTCAACTATTTCCTGAATATCAGACGACACCATGCCACCTTCAATGGTTGTTATATGATGCGCTGGATAAAATGAGCAAGAGGCTGCAACGGCATAATCCGTTAAATACTTACCCTTCCACTTACTTCTCAGACTGTCACAATTATCAGCGATCAATTCAAGGTTATTGTCTTTGCAAATTGAGATAATACGTTCAATATCATATGCATTCCCTAAAACAGGCGAAGAAAAGACCGCTCTTGTCTTGTCTGTTATTTTCTGTTCAACCTGGTCCATATCCCAGTTCAAATCATGCCAGTTAATGTCAACAAAAACCGGTTTCAAATTATTCTGAATAATCGGGTTTATGGTGGTAGGGAAACCGACACAGGAAACAATAATTTCATCACCATCCTGCCAGCCAAAATATTTTTTTAACGCTGCAATTAAAACCAGGTTAGCGGAACTGCCCGAGTTCAACATAACAGAATGTGCTTTATTAAATTTTTTGGAAAAACGCCGTTCAAAACGGTTAACATCTTCCCCAGCGGAAAGCCATTTTCCTTTCAGAATGCTCTGAAACATTGCCTGAATTTCTTCATCGTCCCAGTAGGGGCCTGAATAGTAAACAGAATCTTTCTCTTCATCGAATTCTTTCGTATTGGCCATAAAAGGAAACAACTTCTTATCTTCCTTTCTTGCCTTAGCAATAAACTCAGTGATTAATTCACTTAGCGACATAATAATTTTACCCCTTCATCGATTGAAAGATTTTCTTCAAATCCCAACTTTTTCAACTTTTCGACATTTAGCGAAAAGTTTTTTGCCTGCACCTTTTGATAAAACTCAGGTGCTTCTATTGCCGTCAGTTTACTGCTGCTGCCCAGGTATTCTTTTGCCCGGTTAATGATATTATAAAATTTATCAGGTTTACCGCTGGCAATATTATAAATACTGTTTAATTCACCTTTGTCCATCACTAACCGGATAGCACGACAAACATCATCAACATGCAAATAATCTCTTAATACATCACCGCCATCGTACAATGTCAGTTCTTTATTTTCTTTAAGCAAATTCATTAAAAAACCCAGAGCATTTTTCTTGCCAGACATTTCAGTGTCTTCGGTGCCATAAACATTAGCAAGTCGTAAAATACGATATTTGACATCAAAGGTTTCACAAAATGAAATTATTAATTTTTCTGCGGCATACTTAGTAATCGAATAAAAACCATTGGGGTTACATGGATCGTCTTCTTTGGCATCAATGATATCATTACCGTAAACAAAACCACTGCTGACATAATTAAAAACAATACTGTTGTCTTTACAGTGTTCAAGGACTTCCATTAAAACAACCAGATTAACATCCACATCCAGCCGTGTACTTTCCAGAATATTATAATTACTTGTTGTACTGATAAGATACAGAATGTTATTTGAT
>JALXDW010000045.1:2081-2658 GCA_027070385.1 Chromatiales bacterium | reverse complement strand
GAATGGGAAGTCGATTCTGCAATTTTAGTTTATTCGGAAACCGATCGTGTTACCGCTGTTGAACCCGTGGTTAAAGTACGCAAAGAGATCAGTGATGATGAATTCGTAGGGCTACGCATAGTCGCTGACAGTTTATCCGGTTCTTCAGCCAATGGTGCCATTGCCACAAGTTCTGCTCAAACCTTCACTTCCCCTTCCGGTTCAAGTTATACCGCTGCAGCAGGTGAAACACCACTCGATCCATCCTTTCGTGATACACGTATTGCTTTGAATGGTTCATGGGAAAAACCGTTAAGCAAAAGCGTAAAAGGTGTTTTTTCGCTTAATGCCTCATCGGAATATGATTATGAATCCTATGGTATTGCAGCCAATTTAAGCTGGGACTTTAACAACAAGAATACCACCTTGTTAACAGGCCTTGCTTATAATAGCGATACTGTTAAACCGGTTGGTGGTGCGCCAACAGGTTTAAATGCAATGTCGGCTACAAAAGCCACACAAGGTTCAAATTTAAGCAAAACAGTAACCGATATTCTGTTTGGCGTTACCCAGGTTATTAATCGTAATACATTAATGC
>JALXDW010000045.1:0-2071 GCA_027070385.1 Chromatiales bacterium | reverse complement strand
AACAGAGTCATTTTCCGTGGCACGGATTCCTATCTTTATGAGAAAAGACCAACGACAAGGGCACGTAATGCTGTTTTCTGGCAAACCGTCCATCAATTCAATGAAGATGTTATCCATTTTTCCTACCGTTATTACTGGGATGACTGGGGGCTGAATTCACATACGATTGATACACGTTACCGCTATGAATTAGGTGGTGGGCATTACTTGCAACCTCATTTACGCTATTACCAGCAAAACAAGGCAGACTTTTATCACTACAATCTGACAGATGGAAGTATCCCCCAATTTGCAAGTGCCGATTATCGCCTGGGTGATATGACCACCACAACGGTTGGCCTGAAATACGGTATTGAAATGGATGACAGTCAGGAATTTAGTGCCCGACTCGAATCCATGACTCAAACAATGGGTGGTGAAAATAAAGGCCCGGATGTGGATGCTATCATTCTGCAGCTGAGTTACAGCCTGAAATTCTAGCTGCTCTGAAACGAGCTGAATGGTATAATTCTGACTTTCAATACGTCAGGTAACGGTCATCTCTCCATCAGCCTTTCAACTCGAATACCAACAAGGGTACTGGTCTGCGCAATTTAAAGCCATGGCCAGTCCTTGTCAGGTTCTTATTGATACAGAAGACAAACAACATGCACGACAACTTGGAGAAATTGCTTACAACGAAGCCCTACGGATTGAAAAAGAATTTAGCCGCTATCGAAAAGATAATTTAATTTATAAAATTAATCACTCAAATGGACAACCTGTCCGGGTTAACCAGGAACTCGCTGGGCTACTCGACTATGCTGCAAGCTGTTATCAAATCAGTGATGGGCTTTTTGATATTACCTCTGGCCTATTACGAAAAGTATGGCATTTTGATTGTAGCGACCATATTCCTTCTCAATCAGAAATTACCCCACTGCTTGAAAAAATAGGCTGGTCTAAAGTCTGCTGGCAATCTCCTTATCTCAGCTTACCCGCAGGAATGGAAATTGACTTGGGGGGAATTGGAAAAGAATACGCAGTCGATCGCAGTAGCCAGTTAATAAGTAATGAAACCGATTGCAGTTTCCTGGTGAACTATGGCGGTGATTTATTTGCCAACAAACCCCGAAGCAATAATCAAGGCTGGCTCGTTGGTGTGGAAGATCCAGAACATGCCGTTGAGTCCACTCACTTATCAGCAGCTTCTGCAAAAAACAAAAAGCTTTATGAGCTATCAAGGGGCGGAATGGCAACCAGCGGTGATAGCAAGCGTTATTTGCTCAAAGACGATATACGCTACAGTCATATTCTCAACCCGAAAACAGGCTGGCCAGTGACACAAGCCCCCCACTCAATCACGGTGATCAGTCACACTTGTACCGAAGCCGGTATTCTGTCAACTTTGGCAATGCTGCAAGAAAAGGATGCCCATACATTTCTCAATGAACAGGATGTTATTTACTGGTGCCAATAAACACTAGCTACTTTCAAGAAAGCGAATAACCTCCGTTAAACGTCCCTCATCAATAATTAACAATAGCGGCACACCGGCCAATGTCTGGTTTTCTGAACGCAGCCAATGCCGCATAGCAACAGCATCTCCGGTAAACTTATCGTAAAGTAAATTATAAAAATGAATAAACTGCTGAGCCTGATGCCAGGCTATTGTTTGAGGTTTCAAAGTAAATTGTGCCGCAGCCAATGCACCAATATCCGCACATTGTAATTTGAGTACTCGAGCTAATTCAGCATTTAGCATCGTGAGTACCTGACTAACCTGCAAAACTGAATAGCTGATGGTGCGGGAATCAACTATTGGTGTTTCTATTTTATGTACTAATTCCATAACCTTTATATTATTACAGTTCATTTTTAGCAGGCGAAAAAAAACCCCGCTAAGCAGCGGGGCTTTTTCTAACTTAACTAATGCAAAAATTGCTTAGCTGTTAACAGTTACTTGAGTTGCCTGAGGGCCCTTAGGACCCGCTTCAACTTCATAGTTAACCGATGCGCCTTCAGCTAAAGTACGGAAACCGTCCGCAGCAATTGCTGAAAAATGTACAAATACATCTGCGCTACCGTCTGA
>JALXDW010000044.1 GCA_027070385.1 Chromatiales bacterium | reverse complement strand
TACATTCACTTTGTCACCCAAGTTACCCAGATTTGCGACCTTCTCTAATAAAATTACTTCCATCTTTATATACCTCTAATCAATACGACCAGTATTAATGGCCTCATTTTAAATTCAGTTTATACCGGCTTGATACGCGCCCGGTAATTTGCCCAGTTATCGCTTAAACCAATAAAAGCGATTAAAAACAATTCATATGGCATTAATAACATCATCAATAAATACAGCATATACAACCATGTTATTTTCAGTTTACGAACCGCGGCCACATAATGTGCGATGGCCAAACCTTGTAACAAAAACAGCACCACAACAATGCCCGCCCAACCGGCCAGTACCTGATGGAATATTCCATCCTTAATACTGACAGCAGCAACAACACATAACATGCCAAGCACAGCAGCAGAAACACCTAAGCGCAGCTTCCTGTATTCATCACCAAAACCACCGGGATGAAAAAGCAACGACTGCCACCAACGCGCCAAAAACAGGCTGACACACATGCTTAACACCCAGTATGCAGCACCGTAACTGACAAGCAACTTCGCAATATAAAGCACACGAAGCTTTAATTCTTTTTCAGATAAACCTGTCTGCGCGTCATTCAAAACCGGTAACAGGTTATCCAGAATAAATTTATTCCATTGTGTTTCATATGCCGAATACAATAATGCCAATCCAATGGCAACAAACATACCCAGTAACCCGGCAATCAGGACAACCAGCGACAGTGAAACAGGCCGAGCCAGTAATTGAGCCAAAAACCAGATGGGCAACCAGTAAAAAACAACGTACTCAATCCCTAAAGCCGCTTGACCCGTTATACCGGAAATGCTCATCATAAAAACAGAAGCAATAATCGTAATGATTAAACCCTGTTTAGCACCTTGTACCAAAGTCACCAGGCCAATGGATGCTGCACTGAAAAAACCCATTGGGGTAAAAAACAATGCCAGTACAGCAAAACCAAGGGTACTTAAAATAGCCTGATTACGACCACGTAATACAAATGCGGCAATGGCCTGCATAGAAAACCTTAAAGGTTATTGACTATGCGAATCTGTATACGGAATAAGCGCAAGATAACGAGCACGTTTAACCGCGGTAGAAAGCTGACGCTGGTAACGTGCTTTTGTACCGGTAATACGGCTAGGTACAATTTTGCCACTTTCAGTTATATTAGCTTTTAAGGTTGCAATATCTTTGTAATCAATCTCTTCTACTTTTTCAGCAGTGAAGCGACAAAACTTTCGACGACGAAAATAACGGGACATAATCGGTTCCTTCTCTATTAATGTTTAAGCGGCAGCTTCAGGGCTGGATTCATTTGAATCTGATTCGGGTGTTACTTCTGTAACAGGCTTTTTGTCTGCAACAGAATCATCACGCTCATCTCTTTTCGCCATCAGTGAAGGCTCTGTAATGGCCTTTTTACGACGAATAACCATGTGGCGAATAACCGCATCATTAAAACGGAATGTATTTGTCAGTTCATCCAGTGATTCCTGATCGCATTCGATATTCATCAGAATATAGTGTGCTTTGTGGATTTTCTGGATAGGGTAGGCTAAAAGACGACGCCCCCAGTCCTCAAAACGGTGGATTGTGCCACCTTTGGCTTCAATGCCCGACTTGTATTTGTCGACCATGGCAGGGACTTGTTCACTCTGATCAGGGTGAACGAGAAAAACGATTTCATAATGACGCATAAATGCTCCTCATGGTTAAAGTAGCTTCCCGACAAACAAGATAGCGGTGAAGCAAGGAACTTAAAAATATTTAAGGCGGCGAATTCTACTTAAATTGGGCATTAATTGCAATCCACAATAAAAATGGACGACGACGGCTCTTTTTTAAAAAATACTTTTGAAACAGCAAGTTACAATATTTACTTAAATAACCTGCAGAATCATGTGTTTTCTTGCCGGTGTTTCGGGTCTGATTGTTTCAACCGGCTTATAAACGTTGCCTTAATGCTTCAAATAAAACCACCCCGGTCGCCACAGACACGTTCAGGCTCTCGACAGCCCCTTTCATGGGCAGTTTAACCAGCGTATCGCAATGTTCCTTGGTTAAGCGTCTTAAACCTTTCCCTTCAGCCCCCATGACAATGGCTAATGGGCCGGTTAAGTCCTGTTGATACAGATTGGTATCCGTTGCCAAATCAGTACCAATAAACCAGATACCCCGCTCCTGCAATGCCTTTATACAACGACTCAGGTTTGTAACCTGCACAAACGGTAATCTTTCTGCTGCACCCGAAGCCACTTTTCGTACAGTGGCTGTCATACCGCAGGATTTATCTTTAGGTACCACAAGAGCATGAATACCGGCAGCTTCCGCTGTACGAATACAGGCACCAAGATTGTGTGGATCGGTGACGCCATCGAGTAACAAGATAAAAGCAGGCTCATCCAGCCTGTCGAGTAATTGATGAAGCTCTGATTCGGTTTTTGCTGGTATACCAGCGAGTCTGGCAACCACACCTTGATGACGTGTATCGGGTAGCGATTCGTTTAAAAAGTGATGCGTGACCCGCTTGCAGGGAATCGTGTTCTGTTTGGCTAAAGCAAGAATATCTTCAATACGTTTATCATGCCGTTTTTGCTCGACCCATAGTTCAATAATACCACTCTGACTTTCCAGGGCTGCTTGCACA
>JALXDW010000043.1 GCA_027070385.1 Chromatiales bacterium | reverse complement strand
ACCGGATGTCATAGTACGCAAGTCACCAATGTAACCAAACATTTCACTTAAAGGACATTCGGCTTTAATACGCACACCGGTTGAACCTGCATCCTGCCCCTGGATCATACCGCGACGACGGTTTAAGTCACCGATAACATCACCCACATGATCTTCAGGTGTGAACACATCAACTTTCATGATCGGTTCCATTAACTGGGGACCGGCTTTTTTCATAGTCTGACGATAAGCCGCTTTTGCAGCAAGTTCATAAGCAACCGCAGATGAATCCACCGGGTGATAGTTACCATCAACCAATGTAACTTTAAAATCCAGACAAGGGTAGCCGGCCAATACACCGCGTTCACGACTAATATCAAAACCCTTCTCAACAGCTGGCCAGAATTCACGAGGCACATTACCACCGGTTACAACAGATTCAAATTCAAAACCACTGCCTGGCTCACCAGGCTCAATGACATAATCAATTTTCGCAAACTGACCCGCACCACCCGATTGTTTCTTATGAGTGTAACTGTCTTCAACACGCTTCGTAATGGTTTCGCGGTATGCCACCTGTGGTGCCCCCACTTCAACATCCACACCATGCGTACGTTTCATGATATCAATTTTAATATCCAGGTGTAGTTCGCCCATTCCTTTAAGGATGGTTTCACCGCTGTCTTCATCGGTTTCAACTCGGAAAGATGGATCTTCTTTTACCATTTTGCCGATAGCAATACCCATTTTCTCTGCAGCACCTTTATCTTTTGGTGCAACCGCGATTGAAATAACCGGATCCGGGAATACCATCGGTTCCAATGTTGCAGGGTGTTTCGGGTCACACAAGGTGTGGCCTGTTTGTACATTCTTCATGCCGACAATCGCAACAATGTCACCGGCTTCGGCACCGTCCAATTCAATTCGCTCATCAGCAGCCATTTCTACAATACGACCAATACGTTCAGTCTTACCGGTTGCTGTATTTAAAATAGTATCGCCTTTCTTCAGGATACCCGAGTAAATACGAATAAAGGTTAATGCACCAAAACGGTCATCCATAATTTTAAATGCGAGCGCACGGAAAGGCTCTGAAGCATCCACAATCGCAAATTCACCTGTCTCGTTACCTTCTTCATCAGTTAACGGCTGAGGCTTAACTTCTGTCGGGTTTGGCAAGAAATCAACAACCGCATCCAGCACTAACTGAATACCCTTGTTTTTAAACGCGGAGCCACAATACGTTGGGAAAAAGTCGAGTGCAATCGTGCCTTTACGGATACAACGTTTAATATCGTCAATAGAAGGCTCATTACCATCTAAATAGGCTTCCATTAAATCGTCATCCTGCTCAACGGCCATTTCGATGAGTTTTTCACGCCACTCTTCAATCGCATCGGCCATATCGGCGGGTGGCTCTTCAATTTTGTAATTTTCCGGCAGACCGGAATCATCCCACACCCATGCTTTACGCGTGAGGAGATCAACCAGACCAACGAAGTTCTCTTCGATACCAATTGGCAACACCATCACCAGCGGATTAGCGCCCAAAACATCTTCGACCTGTTTAACAACTTTATAAAAGTCGCCACCCATACGATCCAGTTTGTTCACAAAAATAACACGTGCCACTTCTGATTCATTTGCATAACGCCAGTTGGTTTCTGACTGAGGCTCTACACCCCCTGAGGCACAGAAAACACCCACACCACCGTCAAGCACTTTTAATGAACGATAAACTTCAATGGTGAAATCCACGTGTCCCGGTGTATCAATGATGTTCATCCGGTGACCGTTCCACTCACATGAAACCGCAGCAGACTGAATAGTAATACCACGTTCCGCTTCCTGCTCCATGAAATCAGTGGTTGCTTCACCGTCATGTACTTCACCGGTTTTATGAATTTTACCGGTTAACTTGAGGATACGTTCGGTAGTGGTGGTTTTACCCGCATCCACGTGCGCGAAAATACCAATATTTCTATACTTTTCTAAATCAGCCATGTTGTTGCTACTCTGTTAAATTAATATAAATTCACCAAAAAAATATTCTGGTCGCCGAATCTATCGGCAATCTAAATGCCGCCCTTTACAAAATAAAAAGGGAAACACAATTAAATCGTTCAATAATGAGCCTTATATCGACTAATTGCTGAATAAGGCGAATTCATTGGAAAAATGAGCCGCGAATTAAAAAGAAAACAGAAAATTTCCGATACAATCCAAAGTCATGTTTGGAGAAAAGGCGAACCAATACCAAAGGCAAAGCAAACAGCCCCACCGCCAGCTCCCCGTCGACCACAATCAGCAGCAGATAAAACAGGACGACCATCCAGGCCAGCACCAGAAACCAGTCGTGCGAGGAACTGAGCAACGGCGGCAGGTTGGCCTGAACGCTGCGGTCGTACAAATACCAGGTGTGGGCCACCAACCCCGCAGATGCCGCAACGAGCGTCAGCGGGCGCGCCCATTTCATTCCGCCGCGCACCAGCCGCGCCCACTCCAAGGCAAAAGCCAGCACATAACTGGCCAGAAAACAGAAAACGGTGACACCTTCTCCGTTCATCGTCATAGGCAGACGTCTCTCCCCACCCGGACCTGTTAGCAATTCGCTTCCATTATAGCTAATCCCCCTCACCTGTCGCCTCATCATCATGCCGACAGCGCAGCCGGATATCTTCCAGGC
>JALXDW010000042.1 GCA_027070385.1 Chromatiales bacterium | reverse complement strand
GCTCATTAATATCTCTAGCCCGGGATAAAAATAGGCAATATCAATCTATAAAACTTACATATCCATTGAAACAAAATCTAATAAAGAAGAAAAAAATGATGCAACATGCCATACAACTTTATGGAAAAGCATCTGTATACAAAATATCAGAAATCAATACTGAAGCAACTTATTCCATCGGGAAAATATACAATGATTTTAGCAAGGCACTTCTAGAATCGGAGTTACCCAAAAACCTGAATACAGATGAAAAAGAACAATATATTATATTACTTGAAGATAAGGCCTTTCCATTTGAGGAAAAAGCAATCGAGTTCCATGAGTTAAATATGGAGCATAGTCGCGATAATATCTATAATGAATGGGTTAAAAAGAGTTTAGCGAACCTTAAAAACCTCTTCCCAGCAAGATACAACAGAAAAATGAAAGTAGACAGGTATATCAATGTTTTACACTGAACATATAAAAAAAATTGTTATTATGGTTATATATATACTGGCGACGACAAGTTGCACTCAACTTCCACAAAACAAGGAAACAGAAAGCATTGCAAACCACTCTCCATCTAAAAAACAGCTTAACACTGAAGACTTACGGAGTTATAAACAAGCATTATACGCACTCCGAGATAACAAACTACAGCAAGCCGAAATACTGTTAAAAGATGTCATAAAAAATAATCCAGGGCTTGCTGGACCTCACGTTAACATCGGGTTGATATACTTTAAGGAAAGCCAGATTGTGCTGGCAAAAGAATACTTGAGAAAAGCGATTGAACTAAATTCACATAATCCATATGCTTATAACATATTGGGAATTATAAAGAACCAGGAGGGGGATTTTTATAAAGCCAAAGAATATTTCTTATTGGCAATAAAATATAAAAAGAATTATGCCAAAGCACATTTTAATATTGCTTTGTTATACGATATTTATTTTCATAACACCGAGAAATCTATCAATCACTATACAGAATATTTGAGTATTATAAACAAACAAGGAATAAAAGATAAACAAACATTTAACTGGTTAAAAGAATTGAAGAATTCATTACATCAAGGCTAAAATATGTATAAAAAAACATATCGAATATTATTTATTTTTAAAATATCATTACTACTTTTACTAATGAAATCAGCACAAGCAGATATACAAATCAAAATGGATGCCACAATAATCAAGGCAAATACAGAGCTACCCAAAATACTTTATATTGTCCCATGGAAAAAAACAAAACATTTCAAGCATGATGAGCAATTATTTATTATCCATAGTCTATATGGTGACTTGTTCGAACCAATAATAAATAACCCCTAGTGCTAAATAAATTTTAATTTTCATCCTCAGCAGAGGATATCTGCCCAAATCTTTCAGTAAACAATGAAATTTGTTTCTTATCTGAATCAGATTGATGGATATCTACAGCTAAATTTGAGTTTATTGGCTTATAGACTTCATTACTTCTAAACCAACACTTTGCACAAAGAGTTCCATCCAGATCACCATCCAGGTGTTTTGCCCTTATTTCCTTAAAAAGCGGTGAATACCATGCATCCTGCAAACTCTTTGTTTTTAAATCTTCAACCGCAACATAATTATTATAATCTACGCAACAAAGAGCAAGATACCCTTCACTAGTAATATGAATGCGATTAAATGGGTTAGAGCAAACTCCTGTAGGACGTTGACTTCTATCCTTAATACCAACATTCATAAGGGGTTCAATCGCTGTCATTTGACCAATTTGATCATGAAAATCAAAAAACTGTACTTCATCCACTAATGGTGATACTAACTTCTCCAGCTCTTTAATCTCATCTTTAATTTGCTTTGTGACTACACATGTAACAAAAAGTTTTAATGGACGATTCAAAGTTTTACGATAAGAGGAGACATACTTTAGATTATCAATAACCTTTTCCCAATCATCTTTACCATGAATTTTCAAATATGATTCTTTAGACCCTGCATTAATAGAAAATTTAATGCTATCCATACCAGAGTTAATCACATTACGCAGACGTTCAGGAGAAGCCAAAGCCCCATTAGTAGATATATAAATATAGCTGTATCCCAGCGATTTAGCATAAGATGTAAAATCAGGTAATTGTTTATGCATAAATGGATCGCCAGCATTATAAAAACCAACCTCCCTGACACCACTATCATAGGCTTCATCTAGAATTCGGTATGCTAATTCATTGGAAATCCTGCTTGTTTTACGCCCTTGAAAGGGATTACCACAAAAAACACAGGCATGATTACATGCATTAGTAAGATCCATTAACATATTATCCGGCATTGGCGGCTCAATATTTGCTACCTCCATTGAATTTGCCCAATCGTCATAATGCCTTTTAGCTCGACTACCAATAGAAGATGGTTTTTCGTTCTTTTGTTTTTTATTCATTTGAAATAATTCTTCATAATTAAAATTTGTATAGAAAATCACTGTTTAAAAATAACATATAAAAAACGCACTCACAATAACACGTTTATTCATAAATACTAATATATAAAACAGGACAATTAACTTTATAAATATACATATAAAGTGCATATCAACCAAGTATCTTATATCTACATAGAATGTTTTAAATATTCATTAATAACATAATTATTCATTCTGGTTGAACTAAACTTTTCAAGTACTCTAGTATATGCGTTTT
>JALXDW010000041.1 GCA_027070385.1 Chromatiales bacterium | reverse complement strand
GTCGAAAGCCGATTGATAATCGACCTTGCCGAAACGCAAGATGAACCCCAGCTGGTTGAGCGGTGAAAAATGATGATTGTATTGCGTGCTGAGATTGAATCCGCGGTTGTTGAAATCGCCATCCACATCGGCGCTGTAAACCTGCACGGCCAAAGACAAATCGCCGCTATTGCCAAACGATGTGTTGTAGCCTGTCAACGCATCGTAATTCATCGTGCTGGTGAAAGACGCATCATTATTGGCGCGATGGTTGACGCTGGCCTTGAAAAACAGCTTGCTGTCGAAGCTGAGCGGTAAATCGTAGCTCGCTCCGCCGAGGGTTGAAATGACTGATGACGATGTTTCGCGGCTTTCATCGGTCAGATCGAATCCGAGAAAGCTGGTCGCCCGCGTGGCGTTGTTGACATTGCTGTCGTCGCCCAGCCCCAGCTGCAAAAATCCACGCCAGCCGCGACGGTTTTTCAGGTTGCGACTTTCGATCGCGGCGATGTATTTATCGATCACTGCGCTGACGCTTTTCGGCGGCGACTGATTTTGCACGATGGTAAATTCACGCTGCGCGCGTTCCATTTGCCCCATGTCGAAATAGGAACGCCCCAGCTCGAGGCGAGCGCCGGCAAAATTCGGCTCCACCGCCAGCACGCGCTGAAACGCAAAAACAGCCGCCGCCGGCTCTCCGGTATCGAGCAGCGCCAGTCCGTACAGGTAATCGTAATCCTTGTCGCCGGCATATTCTTCTTCATGCGGGTCAAGCAGATCGAGCGCATCCAGCGATTGGCCATTGTTGAGCATATTCTGCGCCGCCAGCAAAACGCCGCTATCAACCGCCAGAACAGGCGAACTCAGAAAAAAAGAAAAAAGCAGGAATAACAGCGACGGGGTTATGCGGGTACGGTCGGGGATTTTTTTCATTATCATTGAAATCCAGGGCTGTAGAGTATTGCCTTTATCCATTCAATCCTGAATCCAGTGGTTTCAGGTTCAAGATAAAGCGACGTTCAAAACTGCTGGTTTGTTTCAAGAAGACCGCAGGCTTCACAGCTTCCCTTGTTAGCCCATCTCTGCACGCTTGGCGCAATCAATGAATAATGACTTTCGCTGCCATTGCGCGCCTTTGATCGCGACAACTGCGTTTTGATTAGACACCTTTTTGCAACTTTTGGGCTGGTTGGAATTTATCTTACACGGGAAGCCCTCAGATTTTGTGAGCTGGTTCACAATTATTTTTTTAGGGCATTTTTTACCAAATAAGTAGTTTTGGTGGATTTTTTTCAATATATAAAAAAACTGCCTCTAATGAGGCAGTTAAAAATCCGCTAAAAATCGTTCTGCCCTTTATCAGAACAAGCGGAACAGACACATGTGTCCGGCGTTACAGAGGCTTCACTTTCAGCTCCTGTTTGCTGGCTGGAACGAAGCCATAGCCGGCATAAATTGATTGCGCCGCCGGTGTGGCGAGATATTCGAGAAAACGCTTCGCATTTTTCTGGTTTGGCCCTTTCAGCAGCGGCCCGATGGCGTAGCCCACCTTGTCTTGCTTGTTGTAAGGCGCAGGAATGGAAACGCCGTCAATCGGGCGTCCCTGACGTTTGGCGTAAGCCACTTCGGTAGTCCAGACGATGCCGACATCGGCTTCACCCTTCTCGATGCGATACGGCGTTTCACGATGATGACGCGAGGTGAACCAGGTTTTGCCCGGCACCGCCCAACAGCTTTTACACTTTTTGCCGCCGGTGACTTTCTGATACAACCCCAGATCCTTCAGCATTTCACTGCCATAGAATTTGAAGATGCCTTCGGTCAAAGGATTGGGATGCGATTGCACCAGATCATCGCGCGCCAGATCCTGCGGACCCTTGATGCCTTTCGGGTTGCCTTTGGCGACCATTAGCTCCAGCTTGTTATGGGTGTAGATCATGTGCTTGTCCATGATGCCCTTTTTGTGCAGCTTTTTCAGATGGTTGATGTTGACGCTGGCGAACAGATCGGGATTCATCGAAGTTTTCTGGCCATTGATTTCCCCTTGCTTAAGCAGTTGCTTCTTGAAGATTTGGCCGGGCGGGATGGTTTCGACATAAATGGTTTTGATATCGGGATTCTTGCCCTGAAAGTCCTGAATCAAATCTTCCATCACCATGAACTGATTACCCGCCAGATACATGATCAGTTCGGCGTTGTAAGAATCCTTGATATTGCCATACTCGATCTTGCCGCCGCTATGAAAGGTGCGGTAATCGTGACCCAGACCGGCATCTTTGGCCGCCAGCGCCGGCGTTGCGACGCCAAGAGATAATGCGGTCAGTATGCTGACTGCTGCTATTTTCAGTTTCATTAAAACTTCCTCCTCAGGATTGAATGAGCGTTCATCCTGACCCGGAAATCAGCGCCGGACAATACAACAGAATACGGATATCGCCCCAGGGTTTTCCCCAGGTTAACTCGTGAAACCCGCTAAAACAGCCAGTTTCACCAGCTGGGTGGAGTTGGAGGAATGGGTTTTGCGCAAAAGATTCGAGCGATGCAACTCGACCGTTTTCGGGCTGATGTCGAGCAAGCGGGCGATGCTTTTGTTCGATTCGCCCTCGGCCACCAGAATCAGCACTTCTTTTTCGCGCGGGGTGATTTCTTTCAATTGCTCGCGCGCATGGGCGCTTTTTTGACGCGCGCGA
>JALXDW010000040.1 GCA_027070385.1 Chromatiales bacterium | reverse complement strand
ACTCTGTTGATGAATATATTATCCATTTCTGCCGCGTGACTGACCGGGCTGATAATATCATCTATAAACTTTAATTCCGCTTTTTCTGTTGCTGTCAGTGTGCTTTCAAAATCGTTCAAATTCACTTCTGTCTTTAATTGTAGATATACATCCACCGCAACACCATAAAAAACCGGTACATGCAGCAAGGATGGCATCAAGCTGACGGTCGAGTCGCTTATGCTAAACAATAAATTCTGTAATTCTGTTCGAATATCCAATTCACGATGTGTAAAACCGGTGGCATTAATTTCACTGTCATCGGCCATGACATTAAATGCAATTTGCTGTTTGAAGGCTGCCGGTTTGATTGGCCGGGTATTCAGTAAGTGGGTAGTTTGCATTGCCAGTTCATCTATCCCCGCTTTACCTTTATCCGATACTGATTGCAATGCTGTGAAATGCAACGACTGAATACCCCATTGTTCTTGCACCGGTTTTAATAGCTGAGTTAAAACCACAGCCAAACCTGAAGCCGAACGTAAGTGTTGCTGTTGCAGCAAGTCGGTGTTATCACTGTTAACACCAGCTACAACCACGGGGGCATTTTGCAGGTTGCTACCCACTTCAATGATACGGCAACCGGCATCTAAAATACGATTAATGATGGCTTGTTGTGATTCGTCCAACTGACATAGAAAAACAAGCTGAACTTTCGAGAAATTAAAGCTGGCAATATTTTGTAAATGTAATTGTTTATTTGCAAATGAAACGGTTAATTCCAGATCATCATCGAATCCGAGCGGAATAAGTTCAGTAAGTGGAAATTCTCGCTCAGCAAGCTGCTCTAAAACAGCTTCACCAATGGGTGATGATGCGCCAATAATCGCAATACTAAAAGAGTTTGTCATAATGCCGGGCCAATCCATAAATAAATGTTAACAAAAAAAGAAAATGCCATTCACCTCTAACATAAACAAGCATATCCAATAATATCGGTATATCCGTCAATACAAAGTACGAGGTAAACCTGTGTGGCCATTAGTTAATAAAAAGGACGCAAGTATGCCACAAATTATTAAGGAATAGTCCATTATTCCCGAAGCCAGTAAAGTACGAGACAAGCTCCTGACAACTATCAAGAAAAAAGCCATTGACAAAAATATTGCTCCCCAATTACCCTTACATAAAGTAACAAATAAAACATAAGGATATGATCATGCTAGAACAACCACTCGATACCATCGCCTATCATGTACAGCCAGGCGATAGCCTTAACCATATTATTAACCGCTACTATGGTGCGATCAGTGCCCAAAAACGCCAAACTATTATTCAACAAATTCAACACGACAACCCCGAAGTAAGCAACCCGGATCACATCGTACCCAATCAATTACTTTTTATTGATATCCCCCCCCAATACTGCGCTAACTCAAGCGAAGAATGGGCAACCCCCAAGCTCAACCTGAGCAAACAACAACTCAAACCGTTGCAACAGCATTGGAACAACGCATCGTCAAACGAGCGTTCCGTATTATCCCAGGTTGCACCGGTTATGCTGGGTACCGGCACCGCCAGTTTATTCGCGATTAAAACCAGCTTTCAAAGCAATGCGCCACACTTGCAAACCCTGGTGAATTTATACGAAGACTATAAAGCCAACAAACTCACCAAAGGCCAATACGACTACCGCCGACGAAAAGCAATTCAGGCCTTTGAAAACCGCCTTGGCCCATTAAGAAATATACTTGGTCGGCAAAAATCACACCGCCAAATACTGCGTATTTCACGGAAACGCGGCCGCCCCCTCACCGGCAATATTACCCAACACATAGCGCACATGAATAGAATTTCCAAATTGGCCTCAAGCGGTGGTGCTATTTTAACCGTTGCCAGTGTTGGCCTGGCCTGCCGTGAGATAGCGAATACCGATAATACACTGGAAAAAAATCATATTCTGATGGAGAGTTTGGGGAGCGTTTTTGGTGGAACGCTATATGGTATTGGTGCCACCATTGTTTTAATGGGAACACCCGTAGGTTGGGTGGCGGCTTTAGTGATTGGTGTCGGTGCAGTGGCATCGAGTTATGCAGGGGGGCAAGCTTTTAAGGGAGCCTACGATCACTTTTTTAAATCAAAAGACATAGCAGAAATAACAGGGGTATCAACACTATGTCGTTAATTGAGTTTTTTGATGGTGTTGAACCACTTGGAATAATTATCTTTAGCTCGGTTATATTAGGCTTAATCCTGGTATTCGTGCTTATCATCTATATGAGTGCTATATCGCCTCTGTTTGCCAAACGTCTCGACCCTATACTTTTTAACCAGCGCTGGTTTACTGTTTTTGAATTAGGTTTTTATAACACTTGGCCCTTCAGTTTAATGAAAATATTATATTATGTATTTTTTATCACCTTCCCTAAATTTTCAAGACGCAAACGATTTAAAGATATACCAACCGATTTAGATATTCCACTAAACATGATCGTTCTTTCTCAAATTTGTTTAATTCTGTATTTTCTTACTTTAATAGCTAGCATTACTTTTGCAGTTACCGGTTTTTATTCCTATTTCTTCTACGAAGCTCCCGCCAATTCAATCCAGCCAGCCCCATAATATATATGAGCAGGATTTCCAAATTGGCCTCAAGCGGTGGTGCTATTTTAACCGTTGCCAGTGTTGGCC
>JALXDW010000039.1:7604-8940 GCA_027070385.1 Chromatiales bacterium | reverse complement strand
GATCAACAGAGTAACCGGTACGGCAGATGTATATAAAATGCGTGATGATTATCTCCCTCTGGTAACATTGCATGAAATATTTGGAATAGAAGCTGATACGACAGATATTGCAGATGGTCTGCTGGTTGTTGTAGAAAATGAAGGAAAGAAAATAGCAATATGTGTTGATGAGTTACTGGGACAACAACAAGTTGTCATTAAAAGTCTTGAAACCAATTTAAAACAGGTTGATGGCTTGTCTGGTGCAACCATTCTGGGTAATGGCACTGTTGCACTTATACTTGATATAAATGGTGTCCTTCACCTTTATCAGAATTCTCGTAAAGTATCAGCTCATTCAAAAAATCACGAAAAAATAATCGCTGCATAGGAGAAGAGCATGGCAGAAGCAGCTGAACAAGTTATCGAACAAATCGACATGAGTGATATGGACGAGGACACAAATGAATTTCTTACCTTTATGCTGGCAGGTGAGGAATACGGTGTTGATATTTTACGTGTGCAGGAAATAAAAGGTTGGGATGATGTTACTTCATTACCCAATATGCCTGAATATATTCGTGGTGTCATCAACTTGCGTGGCACTATTGTACCTATTATTGACTTGCGGCGACGATTTGACCTGGAGCCACTGGAATACGGGCCAACAACCGTTGTTATTGTCTTGCGAGTAAAATCAAAAGGCCATGCGGACAGAACCATGGGTATTGTCGTGGATGGAGTGTCTGATGTTTATCAGGTGAAAGAATCCAATATGAAAATATCGCCAGATTTTGGCTCATCCATAGATACAGAATTTGTAAAAGGGATGGCAACGGTTGACGAAAAAATGATGATGGTCATGGACATCGACCATATGCTGAACTCAAAAGAACTCTCAACGGTTGATGTAATGAATGATGAATAATTTATTTTCATATTTACAGGGAATAAACTTCTGGCCGAGCAGGTAGTAATATGTTGATTCAAAAAATACACTGCATTGCAACAAAAGCCCACAAGTTGGAAGTAAAACCGCGTGCCTGCCCGTTTCTACGCACGGTTTCACATTGTCGGCATAAAACTGTTTCAAAATGGCATTATCTAAAAGAATTAATGTCTGGCCTTGTCTGGCTTGGGTAATAAAGATGTTAATTAATATATTTGGAGAACAAAGTGGTGCGCCTGGTATCAGTCGTTAATCAGAAAGGTGGCGTTGGTAAAACCACTACAGTTGCAAATCTTGGACACATGTTGGCAATGCAGGGAAATAAAGTCACCACTATCGATCTGGATCCTCAAGGCAGTTTAACAATCAGCTTGGGACAGACTGATCCGAGCTTGCCCGGTATTGGTG
>JALXDW010000039.1:0-7594 GCA_027070385.1 Chromatiales bacterium | reverse complement strand
GGTGAAGTACTGATGGAAGACAGCAAGTTAAAAGATGTCACACATGAAATTCGCGATAATATGCAACTTGTTTCCTGTGGGCCGCGCCTGGCAGAACTGGAACAAATGCATCAAGGCAGTTCGGAAATTGCCAAGCGATTGAAAAAAGTATTACGAAGTATGAAAAATCAGGACTTTGTTTTACTTGATTGTCCACCCTCATCCGGATTTTTGGTTGTAAGTGCCTTATATGCAACCAATGAAATTATTATTCCAGTGGCCGGTGATTATCTGGCTTTACATGGCATGTCTCATCTTATTGGCACATTAACCCAATTTGAAAAATCATTAAGAATAAAACATAAAACCTGGATAGCGATTACCCGTTATCATCCACGTCGGAAGTTGTCAAAAGACGTTCTTGATAACCTTGTGTCGCATTTTCCAGGCCAGGTATTAAAAACGTCCATAAGAGAAACATCGGCACTCGCTGAAGGTCCTGGATTTGGTATGACGGTTTTTGAGTATCGTAATGGCAGTAATGGAGCAGAAGATTATAAAAAACTGGCAATGGATTTTGCTAAAGGCAGAACTTTGGGGAGAGCTCTACAATGAGTAAAACAATGATAGGACTGGATCCATTAGCATGGTTATCAGAGGATAAAGAGACAGCGGTGTCAAAAAAGAAGGCAAAGAAAAAGACTGCAAGCAAGAAAAAGGTTGCCAAGAAAAAGGTTGCCAAGAAAAAGGTTGCCAAGAAAAAAGTATCAAAAAAACAATCGAGTAAAAAGAAAGTAGTAGTTAAAAATGCGTCAACCAATAAAAAACGGTCTGAGAAAAAAAATGAGAAAACTGTTGAAATTTTGGTGAAAGAAGAACCTGAAACAACGGATATTAAGGAGACTTCAGTAGTGAACTCAGTGATTAAATTAAATGATATTCAGGATATATCTCAGGCCAGTGATTTGCATCAACAGATAATGGCATTGATTAATGAATCAGACATTGTTTTTGACGGTGGTGAAGTTGAACGGATAGATGCTGCTTCATTGCAACTTTTAACCTGTGTATTCAAGCAAGCTGAAAAATACGGTAATCGGGTAAGTTGGCAGGCATCATCCGATATCCTTAAAAAATCTGCGGAATTATTGGGCTTGGTTGAAATGCTGGAATTGAAAGATTAAAAAACAGTATTTTTGGTGATTATATTGAAATAGAGGTAAAGATATTACCTCAAGTGACGATAATATTCTAAAGGGGCTGAACGAACAGCCTGTAACAGTGATTAATATCAAGGTGGTAAAATAATGTACAGCCAAAATGAGACACATCAATCTGAATACGTGTCACCACTTGGTTTGGATGTGAAAACATTGGAGGACAGTTTTAATTTGCTGGCACCACGAGCAGAAGAACTGGTTGAAAATTTTTATACAGAATTATTCAAACAATACCCTGCTGTTATCCCTATGTTTAAAAATACAACACCGGCCGAGCAACAAAAGAAATTACTTGCGGCACTAAAACTGGTTGTAGCTAATTTACGAAAACCGGATGTATTGGGTGATGCTTTAAAAGGGCTGGGTGCTAAGCATCAGGAATATGGTGTTGCACCGGAACATTATACTGCTGTTACAAACACATTGATCAGTGTTATGAAAGAAATGGCAGGCAGTGCCTGGACACAACAAATTCAGTCCGCATGGGAACATGCTCTAACTACAATTTCAGAAGTTATGTTGGGCGGTTACAAATCGCATAACACAGAATCTTCACAATACTCAAATACAGAGGGTAATGTCATGGCAACAAACAGTGATGTTGGTAATGCGCTACAAGGTAGCGATGAACAAAAATTATTAATGGCAGATTATGCCGGGCAGATAGCTGCAATTTCCAAGGCACAGGCTGTTATTGAATTTAAAATGGATGGAACCATCATTACAGCCAATGATAATTTTCTAAATGTCATGGGTTATACTCTGGACGAAATTAAAGGCCAGCATCACAGCATGTTTGTTGAACCTGGGTATAAAGACAGCCTTGAATATAAGCAATTTTGGGAAAAGTTGAATCGTGGTGAATATGAAACCAGACAATATAAACGTATCGGTAAAAATGGCAAAGAAGTCTGGATACAAGCTTCTTACAATCCGATATTTGATTTGGAAGGAAAGCCTTTTAAGGTTGTAAAATATGCTACAGATATAACCGAAGCAAGAGCAAGAGAAGAAGCGGGTATCAGGCTTCAGGGCACGATCGATGGTGCGATGACAGCAATGATGATGATCGACCGGAATTTTAATATCACTTATGCAAATAAAGCGACTATAGATTTGCTAACGGAACATGAAGCCACATTGGCAGCCACTTTCCCGGGGTTTAAAGCCAGTGAAATTATTGGTTCAAATATCGATGTTTTTCATAAAAATCCGGCACATCAACGCACTTTGTTAGCCGATCCCAAGAACCTGCCTTACCAAACAGATATAGAAGTCGGGCCATTAAAATTTTCACTTAATGTGACCGCCATTATCGATCCGGAAGGTAACTATGTTGGTAATGCACTTGAATGGTCTGATGTTACTGAAGCACGCCAAAAAGAAATTGAAGTAATAAGATTGCAGTCTGCTGTTGATGGTGCAGAAGCAAATCTGATGATTTGTGATACAGACCTTAATATTACTTATGTTAATCCATCAGTGATAGAAATGCTGGAAAATCGCGCGACTGAATTACGTGATATTTATCCGGGGTTCGATGCCAAGAATCTTGTTGGCCAGAACATTGATCAATTCCACAAAAATCCATCCCATCAACGTTCTTTATTGGGTAATGCTGCTAATTTACCAGTGAACGCTGAAATTAAAGTTGGCAGCCTGGAATTTAGCGTCAATGCCACTGCCATTACCGACCATGAAGGTAAGCTGATGGGCAATATGGTGGAATGGCGTGATATTACTGAACAAAAAGATGCAGAACGTCAGATTCAGGATCTGATTGAAAATGCTGTTCAAGGACAACTGGATAGCCGTATAGATACATCCGCATTCAGTGGTTTTATGAAAACCTTAGGTGAAGGTGTGAATCAGTTAATGGAAGCTGTTGTGACTCCGGTGCGTGAAGTACAGCGTGTGATGGCAGCATTAGCTGAAGGTGATTTAACTCAGTCAATGGATGGTGATTTCTCCGGTGAATTCGCTCAACTGCGTGATGCTACAAATTCATCGATTAAAAATCTGTTAAACATGGTCAGTGAAATACGTGGTGCGGCAGACAGTATTCAGTCTTCCTCGGGTGAAATTGCTCAGGGTAATGCTGATTTAAGTCAGCGGACAGAAGAACAGGCCAGTAGCCTGGAAGAAACCGCATCGAGCATGGAAGAAATGACTTCCACTGTAAAACAAAATGCCGATAATGCCCGACAGGCAAATCAACTTGCTGCAGCAGCAAGAGAAGAAGCTGAAAAAGGGGGTGCCGTTGTCAGTAATGCCGTTAATGCCATGTCAGCGATTAATGACAGCAGTAAACAAATTGCAGATATCATTGGTGTTATCGATGAAATTGCATTCCAGACAAACTTGTTGGCACTTAATGCTGCAGTTGAAGCAGCGCGAGCGGGCGAGCAGGGTCGTGGTTTTGCGGTTGTTGCCGGAGAGGTTCGTAATTTGGCACAACGTTCAGCCGGTGCAGCAAAAGAAATTAAAGGATTGATTAAAGACAGTGTTGAAAAAGTTGAAGAAGGTTCTCGTCTGGTTGATGAGTCCGGTTCAACATTGGATGAGATTGTCAATGCCGTCAAAAAAGTCAGTGATATCATTTCTGAAATATCAGCTGCCAGCGATGAACAGTCAACCGGTATTGAAGAGGTCAATAAAGCCATTAGCAGTATGGATGAGATGACTCAACAAAATGCGGCTCTGGTTGAAGAGGCTGCTGCAGCCGGGGAAGCCATGAATGATCAGACGCGTGCGATGAATGAGTTAATGGACTTCTTTGAAGTGGGTGAGGAAGGTGCGGAAGCACCAGTAACAACGGCACCGTCACCCTCACCCTCACCCTCACAACCCCGTACTGTTGGCCGAGCAGCTGCAGCGACAATGCCTAAATCTGCTGCTCCCAAAAAACGTAAATCCGTTGATGATTCAGATGAATGGGAAGAATTCTAGGTGCAAGCTGCAAAAAAAAATACACAGTTATTGAATAACCGTGAGTTTGAGTTTTCGGCCAGGGATTTTAAATACATCAGTGATGTTATTGCAGACAGAACCGGAATCGTTCTTTCAGATGCAAAGCATGATATGGTTTACAGTCGCTTGGCACGGCGATTACGTCAACTCAAATTAACAGAATTTTCCCAGTATCTTCGCTTGATAAAGTCGGGTGATGAAAATGAACTTCTGGAATTTACCAATGCGATTACAACCAACTTAACTTCATTTTTTCGTGAAAAACATCACTTTGAATATCTTCGTAACAAGGTATTACCTGAATTAAAACAAACAAAAATGGATCGACGTATTCGCATCTGGTCAGCCGGTTGTTCATCCGGTGAAGAACCTTATTCAATCGCAATGACCGTTCGAGATGTTTTCCCTCAACTGGATGGCTGGGATATAAAAATACTGGCCACTGATCTGGATACTAATATGGTACAACGTGCTAGTGAAGGTATTTATACAGAAGAACGTGTTGCAGGCCTGGATAAAACACATTCAAAAAAATGGGTAAAACGGGGTAAAGGTGAACATGAAGGCCAAATTCGCATATCGCAAGAATTACGCGATATGATTACTTTTAAACAACTTAATTTAATGGATGACTGGCCAATGAGAGGTCCGTTTGACTTTATGTTTTGTCGTAATGTTGTTATTTATTTCAACAAGGAAACACAACGCGAGTTGTTTGATCGTTATGCCAATCTTGTCGCTGAACGGGGTCATTTATTCATTGGACATTCAGAATCGCTGCATAAAGTATGTGATAGATTCAAGTTAATAGGTCAAACTATCTACCAGAAGGTTAAATAACTTTCATGGCTAGTTTATTAAAAAAACAAAGAGAAACACGAAGCCGTTGCTTGCCCGGCTTTGAGCATATCAATCGTTACTGGGATAAAGTGCATGAAATTGATGCCGCTAAAATTCTGCCGGGTGAATTTTATGTAACACGTGAACATGAACTGATTTCAACAGTACTGGGTTCCTGCGTTTCTGCCTGCATTCGTGATGTAAAGCTGGGTGTGGGAGGTATGAATCATTTCATGTTACCGATAGACAAGGGGGCTGATAACTCAGGGACAAACAGTGAGTCGGCTCGTTATGGTAACCATGCAATGGAAATGTTGATCAATGCTATTTTAAAAGCCGGTGGGTTAAAGAAAAATCTGGAAGTTAAATTATTTGGTGGAGGAAGGGTTCTTGCATCCATGACAATGATTGATGTTGGCCAGCAAAATATCGATTTTATCCGCCATTATGCCGAAGTGGAAAATTTACGGGTTGTAACCGATGATCTGGGCGATATTTATCCCCGCAAGGTTTTATACTTTCCGATGACAGGGCGTGTGTTAATGAAGAAACTTCGCAAAGTCCATAATGAAACCCTTGAAAAACGTGAAAAACGGTATCAAGAACAACTTCGCCAGGAAAAAATTGACTCCGGTGATATTGAATTATTCTAAAAGTACAGGGATATATCTGGAATGAGTAAGACAAAAGTACTGATTGTTGATGATTCTGCTCTAGTTCGGAAAATATTGACCGAAATACTCAGTTCAGATAATGAACTTGAGGTTGTGGGAACAGCACAAGATCCTTTTATTGCACGTGAAAAAATAAAACAACTCAAGCCTGATGTGATCACACTGGATGTTGAAATGCCCAAGATGGATGGGGTTACATTCCTGCGTAACCTGATGCGCCTGCATCCATTACCGGTAGTAATGATATCGTCTTTAACCGAACAAGGTGCAGATATTACTCTCGATGCATTGGAAGCCGGTGCTGTTGATTTTGTCGCAAAGCCAAAGATTGATGTAAAAGATGGTTTGCAAGAGTATACCGAAGAGATCATCGCTAAAGTTAAATCGGCTGCGAAAGTGAAAGTCGATATTATTTCCACCCGAAGTACTACCCCAAGCATTACTTCCAGGCCGGTTGAGGCAAAACTTTCAGCAGACAGTGTTATTCAAAAGCAAACTGGCAAAAAGCGGTTTAAAACCACCGACAAGATCATTGCTTTAGGTGCTTCGACAGGGGGAACAGAAGCAATTAAAGAAGTCTTGATGCAAATGCCACCCAATTCCCCTGGAATGGTTATCAGCCAACATATACCTGAAGCTTTTAGTGCCCCTTTTGCGGAACGAATGAATGGTGTATCGGCAATGACCGTTTGCGAGGCAAAAGATGGCCAACAAATTTTGCCGGGGCATGTTTACATTGCCCCCGGTAGCCATCACCTACTGGTTGAACGAAATGGTGCACAATATATCTGTCGCTTAAATGACGGGGAGCGGGTTAACCGTCATAAACCCAGCGTCGATGTGATGTTTCGTTCAGTTGCGCAAAATGTGGGTCCCAATGCCATTGGTGTGATCCTGACGGGGATGGGGGATGATGGTGCAAAAGGCTTGCTGGAAATGAAAGAAACAGGGGCTAAAACCATGGTACAAGATGAAAAAACCAGCGTGGTCTGGGGAATGCCCGGTTCTGCAGCTAAGTTGGGAGCTGCTGATAATGAATACCCCCTCAATCGGATAGCAGCCAATATTATGAAGCTGGTAGATTAATATCCATACAAATCATTGGTTTATTCAGGGTTGTTTTAGATAAACCGACGGCTTTTTCTTTTGCCCTTAGGTAGTTTCGGTTTCAAAAACGGTACAAATTTTGCTTTGTATTTACAGAGACAATGCGGTTAACAGCGTAACGGTATTATTTTGTAAATTTAACGTAACAGACAGTTGCTTATTCAAGGCAGGAAAAAGAGAAGAACGCAGGCATGCAGCCAATAAAAATACAAGAGCAAGCAAAAGCACAAAACCTGGTAGAAGAATATTCAGATTTAGTTCGGCGTATTGCCTACCACCTTATTACTCGATTGCCAGCAAGTGTTATTGCTGATGATTTAATCCAGTCCGGGTTGTTGGGATTATTGGATGCAGCCGAACACTATGACGCATCACAAGGTGCAACTTTTCAGACTTATGCAACCATCCGTATTCGTGGTGCAATGCTTGATGAATTACGGCGTAATGATTGGGCACCCAAATCCGTACACAAAAAAGCCCGTGATGTGATGGCTGCCATTCAGAAGATCGAAAACAAAACCGGCCGTGATGCACGTAATAGTGAAGTCGCCAAAGAAATGAATCTAACACTTGCGGAATATCATCAGATTTTGCAGGAAACCAATAGTTGCCGTATCCTTAATTTTGTTGATTTGGGTGTGGATGATGACTGTGCAACAAGCTATGCGGCTCAAACAACAACCCCTTTAGAAGGAATGCAGTCACAGGAATTTAGAGCTCAACTGATAGAAGCCATTCGTAGTTTGCCAGATCGGGAAGCATTGGTTATCAGCTTGTATTACGACGAAGAAATGAACCTGCGTG
>JALXDW010000038.1 GCA_027070385.1 Chromatiales bacterium | reverse complement strand
GTATAATCCCAATCGTGTTATGCAAGGCGGGGTCTGGGACTTGTTGGCACTCCCTGCCTTTTGCTGCCCTGCGCAACAAATTCAACGAGTGCTTGTTTTAGGTGTGGGTGGCGGAACGGTTATCAAACAACTGCAACGTTATATTAAGCCAAAAACGATAACAGGCATTGAACTCAACAAGATTCATTTATTCGTAGCAAGAAAATACTTTGGAGTGAAACATCCATCCATTCAACTTATCAAAGCGGATGCAACTAAATGGCTCAAAAATTATCATGGTGAACCTTTTGATCTGATTATTGATGATTTATTTGGCCATCATCAGGGTGAAGCAGAGCGTGTTATTAAACTAAACAAACAATGGTCTGCTATTTTATTGCAGCATATTCGGTGTAACGGGTTGCTGGTTGTTAATTTTGGTTCAAATAATGAAATGAAAAATAGTGCTTTGCTTGCCTATAAGACATTTTATAATCAATTTCAATCTGTTTTGGGTTTAACCTTGCAACAATATGAAAATGCAATCGGTGTTTTCAGTAAAGAAAATATTGATATAAAAAATATGCAGCTGAGATTTGAACAGGCTGCTAATATTAAACAACATACGTTAAAGAAAAAAATTAAATACAGTACTCGTTTGTTTAAATAACAACCTCGATTCTTTCAGGTTGTTTATCCTGCTTTGAAGCAGGATTGCATTATAGCGATTACCCCCCGTATTCTGATTTTATCCCTTCATTATATAATTTTTACTTTATGGTTCACTATTTTCAGTTATTGCTTGTTAAGTTGTTATGATATTAGTCGCATTTTTAAATAGCAATGTATTGGCTAAGTCAGTGTATCCTGTTATTTAATATCAATGATCTTTGGTGTACGATGAAAACTGCGTTACGATTTATTTCTATTTTTATATTACTCATTCTGCTGGGAGGTATAGCAGTGGGTTTAACCGACATTGGTAAAGTATGTTTGTTTTCGGGCATATCGGGTGTGATTAATCTCAACGGAAAGCCTGTTGCTTATGCAAAAGTAATTCGAACAGTAAAAAAGGGACGACAACATCAGGATGAAACCACCACTGATAAAAAAGGGTATTTTTCTTTCCCGCCAATATATGAATGGAGTATCACTAAATATTTACCGGTGGAGTTTGTGGTATCGCAAAAAATAAAAGTGGAATACAAAAATAAAGTCTACAAACTTTGGAGCGGTGTAAAGAGAACAGAAGAAGAGAATGCAGAGTCACGTGGCAAGCCTCTGGTCGTTCAATGTCAGCTTAACCTTGAAAATAAGCATAAATCAGTAAATGGTTCAGAATTTTTTACATTATGTGAATGGGATATTGAATCAAAGCCAACGGTTAACATGGATAACCTTTTTTAAACTGAGACTTAATGATTTTAACATTCAATGATGAATATATGCAGGCTTTAAATACTCGCGTTACATCCACCCTGGCAGGTGATATCCATATCGATTGATATCATATGTAAACCGAACATTAAATCAGACGCAGGTTAATGGCGATGTGATTTAGGATTTTTAAAAGCAGGCTTATTTGTGCCATAGCCGTTGCCACCAGCGTTTGCGCTGCTGGGTTAATACACTTTTATCTTCCAGTGGTTTGGGCGGAATCAGTGAAAGTATCCATCCGGGTAACGGTGGGTTGTTACTGAAACCGCAACTGACACCTAAATTATTGGGATCATATATTTTGATAAAGCTGGGGTTATTTTTATCATCAGCATAGACAATACCACAATAATCTTCCTGGTGTTCGCTACGCAGCAACTGATCAATTTCGGATATAAAAAGCATCAGTTCTTCTTTGCTGACTGTTGAGTCAGGAATGGTTTCACCAACCGCATAGATATACCAGTGCTTGTCTGCATCTTGTTTGAGCGTTTCCCATAAAGAATTCAGATCGTCCCACTGCATGCAACTGCTAAAGCTTCCCTTAAATTGGGTATAAAAGGGGTCGAGAGGGCTTTCTTTTTGTCCGGATGTAAATGTCATATTCTGAGTATAGCCGTTTATTGAATATGTTGGCTCTGAAATACAAGAATTCGGTTATTGGCGGGCATTTCATGATCTTTGATTAACGTCATGGGTGGCTGCAATGAGGGCATTTCAGCCAGTTCACACACTGCTTCAAAATCTCGAATACCACTTTGTGGGTCACGATCTTTTAACCATTGATCAAAGCAGGCATTGCTGTCACTGGTGTATTGCCGGTTATAGTTAAAAGGCCCGTACAGGCAAAAAATACCACCGGGTTTTAGGATGCCGCGAATACCATTAAACATGGCGACGACTGCATTCCACCCCATAATATGAACCGTGTTAGCAGAAAAAACATAGTTAACAGCGTCAATGCCCCAGTTTGCCTGGGTAACATTAAGTACGAGGGGCGGATGAATATTATTAAGTTGCGCATCTGCAAGCCAGGCATTGATTCCCGCTATATTTTCAGTTGTATCGCTGGGTTGCCAGAACAAGTGAGTTAAAGCGCTAGCGAAATAACAGGCATGTTGCCCGGTACCACTTCCAATTTCAAAAACGTTGCTATTGGGTTTGGTAAACCATTGTTTTATGACAGAAAGGATAACTTCCTGATTTTGTACGCAGGATTCAGCGAAAGGTTTATTTATCATAATGACATTACAAGTAAAGGAT